>JASLFF010000265.1 GCA_030150795.1 Terriglobales bacterium
ATGAGACCACGCGGTACTCCATCGTGGTCTCATTGTGTAGAAGAACGATCATCTCGCTGATGATTTCATTTACATCAACGGGCTCACGTTGCGAAGAGCCTTTTTTGAAGAGCAGACGGACGTGGCTGACAATTTCCGACGCTCGCGTTGCATCTTTAACCACCCTCAGCGCAGCCGCGCGGGCTTCTTCCAAATCAGGTTGATCGCGCGTAAGCCAGCGCACACAGGTATTAGCGTCAGTGATGGCGGCAGCAATCGGCTGCTTTATTTCATGCGCCAGGGAGGCAGACAGTTCTCCCATGGTTGTCACCCGACTGACGCGTGCCAGGTCCGCCTGCGCCTGGCGCAATTTCTCACGCTCTTGTTCTGCGCGTCTACCCGCAGTCACGTCCATCACAGTGCCCACAAATTCAACGAGTCTGCCGGAAGAGTCAAGAACGGGATTGCCTAATACATGGATGTCTCTAATCTGGCCGTCAGGATGGACGATGCGATAATCCAGCTCGAATTCCTCTTTTTCGCGTCCGGCTGTCTCGACGGCCGCTGTGACTTTGCCTTGATCTTCAAAATAGATGCGCTTGAAGAACTCCTGGTATTTCGGTAGTCCATCGTTAGGATCGAAGCCCAGCACGCGGTAGCATTCTTCGGACAAGTATTTAATCTCATTCAGCGTCGGTACCGATGCCCAACTGCCCGTATGGCTGAGCCGCTGGGCTTCCGCGAGATAACTCTCGCTGCGCCGCAGTTTCTCCTCGGCCTGTTTGCGCTCGTGGCTTTCCGCTTGCAACGCCTCGTTTGTTTTCTGAAGCTCCTGAAGCGTCCCCAACAGGTCGTCGCGTGCGCCTCTAAGCGATTCTGTGGCGCTCCTTTGCGCGGCGCTCAGCACCCCCACAACAAGAGCTGACCCGGCAAAAACGATGAGGCGCGGAATTTCTTCCGGCTTTGCAGCCAGAGTGTGCATGGGAACCAGAAAGTAGTAATAGAAGGCGAGAGCGGACAATACGGTCGCAAACAGCCCGGGTCTGAATCCGCCAAACCACGCACTGATCATGACGGCGCAGAAAAATAATGAAACGGGGGCCGTTTCCAGATGGAGCACAGGCCACTGGGAGATGACCAGTGCTGCGCCAACCGATAGGACCGCGACCGCGTACTTCGAAATTACGCGTGACCTGGCCCATACAAAACGATTAGCGGCCGGCATACTTCTGCTCCGGGGATGCAGAGTGTCGCTTCCTGCAAGCAAAAATCTTAACATCAGCGAGTGCGTTTTTCCGTTGATTTCAGTGATGTCAAGCATAGAGGAGCGATTTGGGTCTCGTAATCATTCCGGGGACGATAGAGGCATGGCTGTGCCAAGTGAATGCGCGCGCACTCCAGGTCGCCATGATTGATCAGTGATTTGTTGCAGCCGCTCCCGGTGTCGTGGCCGCCAGTTTTCCGCAACACTCAGGATGTTGCGGAAGGTTCGAGCTGTCCCATCCTCCACCAAGCGCCTGAATTAACTGGACGGCGGCAGCCATGCGCCGGCCCAGGATGTTTACCGCGGTCGCCTCATTCGACAGGGCCGCGCTCTGTGCGACGGTGACTTCCAGGTAGCTGGTGACGCCACCTTTGTATCGTTGGATGGAGAGATCCAATGATTTCTGGGCAGCAAGCACTGCTTCATTCTGGGTTTTTGCTTCGTTCTCAAGAATGCGTAAAGCAGCGAGATTGTCTTCAACCTGCTGGAAGCTCGTACGCACGGTTTCGCGATAGGACGCCACGGTCTGATCGTAGACGGCAGTAGCCTGGTCAGAGGCCGCGCGCCGCCTGCCACCATCAAATACAGTTTGAAAAGCCGCAGCGCCTATTGCCCAAAATCCGCTTGGACCTTGTACCAAAGTGGTTAAAGCGCCACTTTCAAGACCTCCTGCGGCCGTCAGGTTTAACAACGGGTAGTAGGCTGCTTTGGCCACTCCGATCCGCGCATTTGCAGCGGCCATTTGACGCTCCGCAGAAGCGATGTCAGGCCGGCGCTCAAGTAGCTCTGAAGGGACACCTGTGGGAATCGGCGGCGGCGGCGTTTGCAGCGGCAGTGGAGGAAGGCTGAAGGACGCGGGAGGCTTGCCGATCAGAACTGCAAGGGCATGCTCAAATTGCGCACGGGCCACACTCACGTCGATGGCCTGGGCGCGGGTGGTCTCAAGTTGTGTTCTGGCCTGCTCCACCTCAACCTCTGAACCGACTCCTCCCTCAAAGCGGCTCACATTCAACTGCAGGGCCTGCTCATAATATTGAACTGTTGAGTTCAGGAGATGCTCCTGCGCATCAAGGCTGCGGGCCTGGAAGTAGAACAGCGCGAGTTGTGCGTGCACGCTCAGGTTAACCGTTGCCAGATCGGCAGCGCTGGCTTGCGCCTCCGCGCGGAAAGACTCCACATTGTTTCGCACTCGTCCCCACGCGTCCACCTCATATGACAATTCGACCGGCAGCTGAAAGTCATTGATGGTCCGGCCATTGCCGATTGCACTCACAGGCGCTCGGTTGGCGGATGTTCTTCCGCGCGTTGCCGACGCGCCGGCCACCACGGTGGGAAAGTAATCGGCGCGATTGTAGCGAAGCAGCGCACGAGCTTGCGTATATTGTGCCTGTGCTGCCTTCAGGTTCTGGTTGGAAATATTCACTTGCTGTTCCAGGTCGTTGAGTTGAGGATCCTGGAATATCTCCCACCAATTGCCGCGGAGATTCAGTTCGTTCGGCTGCGCGGTCTTCCAATTGCCAGCCTCTTTGTAAGCCGCTGGAACTTCGACCGGCGGGCGCTTGTACCTTGGACCAACCGTACAACCGGCAAACGAAAGCAAAGTTGCCACGCACATGATCGCCAAGCTGAGCCTGTGATGCCGACCAACCTGTTTGTTATTCCCAAGAAAATTCATTGCGCACCTCCCGCAGTGGCCTGCACGACCTGTACTTTTTGTCCCGA
>JASLFF010000343.1 GCA_030150795.1 Terriglobales bacterium
TGGCCCTCCAAACTTGGCCGACATGATGTAGGAAATTTCGCTGGGCAGTCCTTTGGAAGCAAGGAACTTACTTAAGGCCGCAGAAACATCGTCTGACATGCTGCCGGAAGTTGGCAGCTCGCCTTTAAAAAGCGGGACTGCTTGATGCACAGCCGCCTGCAAATCCTGGTCACTGAACCAGACAAAATTTTCAAACACTGCGGGCAGATATTTTTCTGCGTCCGTCACTTGGAAATCTGCTTCAACGCCTTTTCCGCCGACTACAGGCTTGAACAGGAACTGTACGGAGGCAAACGCGCCGCTGTTGCCTAAACGGTTGGCTGCATTTTGCAGATCATCGACCGTGACCTGTGTATTTGCGGCCAGGCCTGTGGCGCGGACAAGATCGTCTTCCTGGTATCGTTGCGATCCGGTTACCACGATGCGGGCAAGATTGAAATGGTCGGCGGCGCCGGCTACAGCAGGCAGCAGACAAGCGATAAACAAAAGCAACCGGCGCATAAAAACACCTATTCTCCCTTGAAAACCCGCATCTTGGCTAACGGCAAGGGCTACACGGCGCAGAGCTACTGCATCAAATCGTATAAAGCACCTAACCTGCGCGCATACGTTCTAAAGGGCCAAACATGAAACCAATCCTAACGTCTTTCTTCTTAGCAACAGCACTGATTTGCGCCGGATGCGGCGGCGTTTCTTCCAAGGTCACAACCACTCCGCCTCCGCCTGCGGCAACCGCCGACCATGTTTTCCTGGTCGTGCTGGAAAACCACAGTTTCGGGCAAGTAATTGGTAATCCTGTAATGCCGTATTTAAATGGGCTGGCCACCGCACACAGCTTGGCGGCAGATTATTTTGCCAACGCGCATCCTTCCATCCCAAATTACTTCATGCTCACTACCGGAAATCTTGAAACCTTTGATGACAACTTTCCCGGAACGATCGGGGATGACAACATCGTCCGCGCTCTCACCGGCGCGGGCAAAACATGGAAAGCGTACATCGAAAGTATTCCTTCCGTCGGATATACCGGCCCAGATGCTGGCACTTACTTAAAGCACCACAATCCATTTGCATATTTCAGTGACGTTGTTGGCTCCCCAGCGCAAGCAGCTAACATGGTGCCGTTCTCGCAGCTGTCCACCGATCTCAATGCCGGATCGCTGCCCAACTTTGTTTACATCTTGCCCAACTCGCAGGACGATGCTCACAGTTGTCCCGGCGGCGCTTCTTCATGCACTGACGATCAGGAGCTCGCAGCGGCTGATGCATGGCTCAAAGCCAATATTGATCCCGTGATCAACAGCCCCAGGTTTGGCAACAGCGTCCTCTTCATTACCTTTGACGAATCCGTCGCTACCGATTTCACCAATGGCGGCGGTCAAGTCGCCACTGTGCTGGTAGGCCCACATGTAAAAACCGGGTTCCGATCCTCCACCATGTATCAGCATCAATCATTGCTTCGCACTGAACTGCAACTGCTCAACGTCAATGACATGCCCGGCGCATCAGCGGTTGCCGCTTCCATGGGAGAGTTCTTCCAGTAATTCCGTTGCGGTAAAACCTGTCATCATTCTGAAACCGGCCCGCAAGCGGCCGGTTTTGTTTTAAGGCCGCAATACGCCAGCCGCCGGCACTGCAGCATATGACCAACATCCAGCAGCTCTGTTGCATCCAAAGTTGCTGAGTGCAGGAGATCGTCCCCATGGGCCCAAAGGTCGTATGCTGCGTGCTGTCCTTTTCCCTTCTTTTGATTGCGGCAGGCTGCGGCGGCGGCGCTGTTAACGCGGCTTCGGGCTCCACTGCAGCTCCAACGCCGACTCCTACACCAGCCGCAACGCCTTCGCCCACGCCAACACCATCCACTATTCCTGCAGCAGACCATGTATTTCTGGTCGTGCTGGAAAACCACGCATTCAATCAGGTGATTGGCAGTCCTTTCATGCCCTACCTGAACTCGCTGGCGGCGCAACATTCTCTGGCAACGAATTACTTCGCCAACACGCACCCTTCCATCGGCAATTACTTCATGCTTACCACCGGCAATATTGAAACCAACAATGACGCTTTTACCGGCACGGTAAGCTCTGACAGTATCCCGCGTGCTTTTGCTGCTGCGGGCAAAACCTGGAAGGCTTATATGGAAAGCCTGCCCTCTACTGGCTATACCGGCGGCGACGTGTATCCATATTTCAAGCACCATAATCCGTTCGCGTACATGACTGATGTTCTGGGCTCAAGTGCGGAGACGGCGAACCTGGTTCCATTCACCCAACTCGCTTCAGATCTTGGCGCGGGTACGCTGCCGAGTTTTGGCTTCATTGCGCCCAATGCGGAAGACGATGCTCACGACTGCCCTACCGGCGGCTCAGCGTGCCTGGATTCTGACAAACTGACAGCCGCTGATAACTGGCTCAAAACTCATATCGATCCTTTGATCCAGTCGCCCGCACTGGCCAACAGCGTTTTCATCATCGTGTTCGACGAATCGCTCGACTTGGATGTCGTAAACGGCGGCGGCCAAGTGGCCATGGTGATGGCCGGCTCGCATGTCAAAGCCGGATTCAAGTCCACGACATTATTTCAGCACCAAAGCACCTTGCGGCTGGTGCTGGACCTGCTGCGCGTAACGGATCATCCGGGAAACTCAGCCACAGCGCCCACCATGGGCGAGTTCTTCCAATAAAGCGACAAGCTCGCCACCCTACCGGAGTTTCCTTCGCGTCCCTTCGTGCCTTTGTGGTTAAAGGTTTGCGGTCCTCTGCTGATGTCCTTCAGCTAGACACCCACCCCCCATACCCGCTTTGTTGCAAACAAGGACCAAAGTGCAATTCGACCGAACGGTGACCGAACGGTCGAAGGCATTTTTTGGTATTTTTCAGTGGTCAAATGCGGCCTAATTTCAGTCTTCTTTTTCTGGTTTTACTGTTCGGTCGGCAGAGGGTCGCAAGCCCTTGTAACTGACTTGGCCGTTAGTCCCAGTTCTTTACTAGTGGGCTCGCAGCTGGCAGCTAATTTGTCAAGGAACTTTACTTTCATCCGCCTGGGCGGTCTTCAATTTACAATCTTTGGCAATTCCGGCGATCCTGACCATCCGAAATTACTGTTCAGCGAGCCGGTGAAGCTTCCCCTACCCCCTCCCTGGGTATCCCACCATATCCCAGTTTGGCGTAGGTTTGGTCCCAGTCGAGCACAGGGCGCTCCATCCCATCCGGGAACTGGGGTGACGACCATAAAATTCATAAAATTTACCACTTTACAGACACCCATTCGGCATATTAACCCTCTTCTGCTTGCGAATCAATTGCGAAATAGGACAGTGTTCTTTTTCGCGTGAGCTGGATCACCAGGAAGCATTTTCCCCCTAGGCGCAAAGCTGCCATTCCCAGATGCCAAACCAATGGTGTGGGGCTAGTGCGGTGTAGGGCTAGAACGGTGTTGGGCTAGAGCGATTTCAGGGTTAATGTAATCTTTCTTTGTCTCGTCATCCCGAACTCTTTGTCTCGTCATCCCGAACTCTTTGTCTCGTCATCCCGAACTCCGTGAGCGAAGCGCGCGTTTTCTTCAGCGCGCGAGTAGGAGTGAGGGACCTTTTGTTTCTCTTTGAAATCTTCAGTATCTGTGAAATCGATATAATCTTGCGTTCCTCACGTGAGCTCAACGGA
>JASLFF010000349.1 GCA_030150795.1 Terriglobales bacterium
GGTCCATCCGGTGCTCAACCGGACGGTCCGAGAGTTGTTGGACTTACTGCCTCCCGATTCCGGTTTGGTGAAGAAGTCACTGCACAATTAATTTACGATTGTGTGCGTGGAAACCGCTGCTATCGCCCATTTGCTCCAACCTTTTATTGAGCTCGATGAAATGCGGCTTCGCGCTATATCGACATATATCAATCTATTGCTGAAGTGGAATTCCCGCATCAACCTGACGGCCATACGCAATCCCAATGAGATTGTGCAGCGCCATTTTGGCGAGTCGTTTTTCGCAGCCAAGTACCTCCTTGAGAAGAAGCGGCCGCAAACGGCAATCGATCTGGGATCAGGCGCTGGCTTTCCCGGAGTGCCCTTTGCCATGCTCGCTCCTGATGTTCAGGTGACGTTGATTGAAGCCCAGCAAAAGAAAGCTACGTTCTTAAGGGAATTGATTCGGGTGTTGAATCTGAAGAACGCAAGAGTATTCGATAAACGGGCAGAGAGCTATCCAGAGACAGCCGATTTGGTGATGCTGCGGGCCGTCGAAAAATTTGAGGAGGCCCTGAAAATGACGATAGCTCTGGCAAAGCCCGAAGGAACCATAGCGCTGATGATCGGTTCTGGACAGGTTGAGATTGCCAGAAGCCTAAGCGACAAAGTGCATTGGAGCGATGCTGTGCAAATCCCGTGCAGCAATTTGCGGGAGTTGTTGGCTGGAACCAGATCATAAAAGTGGAACGGATGATGTAATTAGATGGATTCCTAGAGATATACCGTAGCTAAAAGCGCCTGATTGATGACCAGAGTGGGAAATTACGAATGGTGAACCAAAATAGTTACTATTCTCAGACACAAATCTGCCAAATTGTGTCTAAGATGCCGGCACCTAGAACCAAAAATGTAAAAGTGGGATATAATCGGTGTTTTTATTGCCATTTAGTGGACCTACGGCTCGATATGCACATCTGCATTGCCTGTTTGTGGGATAAAACCATATCAAGTACCGATCTGGTAAACACAATGTTCCACGTGGAACAATCTGTGTCCTTTCAGCAGTCATGTTCCACGTAGAACAATGCACCATTTTGTGGCGTTGCGCTTTCCTTCCTGACTCATCTACATTCAACAGAACGCAACTCTTATCGAAACAAACATGGGAATAATAATCGCTGTTGCGAACCAGAAAGGCGGCGTGGGAAAGACCACCACGGCCATTAATCTCGCGGCTTCCTTTGCCGCAGCAGAGGTTCGATCTCTGCTGGTTGATTGCGACCCCCAAGCCAATTCCACTAGCGGATTGGGGTTTGCCAGGGATCCCGAGCGCGTTAGCACCTATCATCTCCTGATGGCTGAAGCGACCGCCCCCGAGGGCGTAATTCCCACTGAAATGGATGGCCTGAGCCTGATCCCATCCCACAAAAATCTCATTGGTGCCAATATTGAGCTAGTGAACGCAGAAAACCGGGAATTTCGCCTCCGCAACGCATTGGAATCCATTCGAGAGCAATTTGACTTCATTGTTCTGGATTGCCCGCCGGCTTTGGATCTGCTCACCCTGAACGCTCTCGTCGCAGCGGATTCCGTGCTGGTTCCCATGCAAGCCGAGTATTTTGCCTTGGAAGGTGTAAGCGAGCTGCTGGATACCATTGAGCGGCTGCGCCAGAGCCTCAATCCCGGACTGGAAATCGAAGGCGTTGTTCTTACCATGTATGACGACCGCACGAATCTGGCCCAGCAAGTAACGCAGGAGCTGAAAAGGCACTTTGGCGACAAGCTGCTGGAAACGATCATTCCGCGCAATATCAGGCTGGCTGAGGCTCCAAGCTACGGCAAGCCCGCTTTACTGTACGATGTGCGCTCCAGGGGTGCTGAAAGCTACATCCGCTTGGCTAAGGAGATCATACATCGCAGGATGAATGCCGCAGCAAGCACGCCTGTGGCTGCAGGTTCAGAAAAAGCTGCAACGGCCACCGCAGCCGATCAAGCAGAAGATTTTTCCAATGGCAACGAACTGAAGAGAGTCAACGAATCATGATCAATGACAAGATCAACGACAAGCGCAAAGCCCTGGGACGTGGATTGGATTCTTTATTGCCAAGTCGGCCAGTGACGGTTTCACCCATCGCCACACCGGCAGCGCACTCCGATGCATCGGCCCGGGAAGTTCTCATCGATAGTATCGACCCAAACCCTTATCAGACCCGTCGACGGATCAATGAAGCCGCACTCGAAGAATTGGCTGAGTCGATACGGGCAAGCGGGGTGGTCCAGCCTGTTGTGCTGCGTCCCGGAGCCAACGGAAGATTCCAGTTGGTGGCGGGTGAACGTCGCTGGCATGCATCAAGACGTGCCGGCAAGACGACGATTCCTGCCGTAATACGGCAGATCTCCAATGAGCAGGCCATGGAGATCACAATCATTGAAAACCTCCAGCGCGAGGATCTGAACACCATGGAACAGGCTCGAGCTTTTGAGCGACTGAGTAGGGAATTCGGTTTGACCCAGGAGCAGATCGCTGCGCGAACCGGCAAAGATCGTGCCAGCATTGCCAACTTTATCCGGCTGCTGAAGCTGCCGGAAGGTGTGCAGAACGCTCTGGAAGCAGGCGCGCTGAGCTTTGGCCACGGCAAAGTTCTGTTGGCTCTTGCTGGGTTTCCGGAACACATGGAAAGGGCAGCACACGAGATTATCGAAAAGCAGCTTTCCGTCCGGCAAACCGAAGAACTTGTTGGCAGGCTCCTGAACCCGCACGTGACAGAGCCGAAGCAGGAGAAGCCGGTTGTCCCGGTAGATCCCAATGTCCGTGAAGCCCAGCGCAGCCTGGAGAGTTCTCTAGGCGTCAAGGTAGAAATCCTTGATCGCAAAGGTAAAGGCAAGATCATCCTGAAGTACGGCTCGCTGGAAGATTTTGACCGCATCGTTGAAGCTCTGGCTGCGAAATAAACTATATCGACAAACATCAATATAGTTTGCACGGCATTTAATCCGGCGATGAAAGCAAGCTTTGCGCAGGGTTTATTGCGGGTGAATCAGTTGCGCAGGCCGGTCCAGTTCTCCGCGATCACAATAGAATTGCCAGGATTGCCCGGATCATACTTGATTGAGGTCATCAGTCCGGCACGGCAGGAATGCAGGTCCACCATATGGCGCAGGCTGCTTACATCCTGCGAAGCTTCATAGCTGACACCCGCAACATCATAGTGATAAATCAATAGCTGGAGTTCGCCGGAACCGTTGGTCTGCATTTCATTTACATCGATCACGGTTCCATCAGTGATGCGACCCATCTCGCTGATGCGCATGCGGCGTTCGCGCTCTTTTTGGTCAGGGGTCTTGCGCCTGCTGCGGGCCCAGGCATTTGCGCCAAACAACAAGCCGGCGCCGGCAATTGCGATAAGAGAATATAGACGAAGTTCGTTCATACATAGAACGTCCTTAAACATCAAGGACGCAGCCATTCTGTAGATGAGTTTAATTCAACTTTGGCTCAGAGAAAATCCGAAGGAACACTTATTCCTAACCCTCAGGTCTTTGAAGACATCCGGGATGAATCCAGCCCCACCAGAATCACCTCTGCGGCACAAAACCGCAAGGTAACCATAGTTTTGTGCCACGGCCACCCGCATAAAATCAATCTTTTCTAAAACATGAACGCAAATTCCTGTTCACTCTGAAGAACACAAATCAGTCGCTATCCACCACAGGATTGCTGATGGAGCCAATGCCTTCAACTGAGACACTTACCTCATCGCCTGCAACCAGCGGCCCGACGCCTGCCGGCGTGCCGGTCAAGACCAGATCACCGGGGAACAAAGTCATTACCTGGGAAATGAAGCGCAAAACCACGTCGACCGGAAAGATAAAGGCCAGCGTGCTCTCAAACTGCTTTAGCTCGCCGTTTACGCGGCTTTCCACGCGGACGCCCATCCAAGGGTCAATCTCGTCGTTCACAATCGGCCCCACAGGACAAAATGTGTCAAAGCCCTTGGCTCGGGTCCATTGCGGATCTTTCTTTTGCAGATCGCGCGCAGTAACGTCATTGGCGGCGGTGTAGCCGAAAATATAAGGACGAACATCGTCCTGTGGTCCCAGATCGCGGCACTTTTTCCCGATCACCACCGTCAATTCACCCTCAAACTCCACCCTCTGCGAGAATCGCTTGGGCCGGACAATCTTTTCTCCCGGCGAGATCAAAGAACTGGGTGGCTTGAAGAAAATCAGCGGCTCTGATGGAACCTCATTCCCTAGTTCCTTTGCATGCTCGCTGTAATTCCTGCCCACGCAAACAATCTTTGATGGCTCAACGGGATAAAGCAGCTTGGCCGAAGTCAATAGCTGCGGAGAGATTTTTTTCGTCTTGGAAAAATCAGGCAACAAGCCGCCTGCCGTCGTTTGGGTAATCTGATCAGTTCCGGCCACAGTTTCAATCAGCCCGAACTGCGGACCATCAGCAGAGGTGAAGCGGCAATACTTCATCGGATAAACGCTCCAAAAATAGGCAAGGGATTTCAGGCGATCATTCATCAGGGCAGATGCCCACCAATGAATGTGCCGGAAATCCCTATTTTACGTTACGCATTTAACGCCAGTTAACTGTCTACGCGCCGGCTTGCTTTGCCGCGAGATCGCCGATGATGGGTAACTTAAATTCTTCATTGTTGTAAGCCTTGTACATGACGAATATCCAGGCGGCCAACATTCCGAGTCTCACGACTAAGCCAATCAAACCGACGAGGCCCCACATTCCCAGCCCTGGGGTGAATAGCATACTGACAACGATATAGCTCCAAACCATCCAAAAAGCGAAACACGCTACCCAGAAAAAGATGGATTGAAAAGCATGGAAGCGCACGAATCGGTTGTTTTTGTAAGGTTCCAATACCAGAAAAATGATTCCGGTAATGATGCCCAGGATATAACACAACAAGCCTGCAACGTTATTCGCCATGGGCGCGCTCGTTGGAGCGCCTGCTGCGGCGGGCGCAGGTGCCGGAGCGGCCGAAGTGCCAGTTCCTTGGCTTGCAACCGCAGTTCCGCATGCCGCACAAAAGCCCGAACCCGCATTGAGTTGAGCCCCACACTTTGCACAAAATGCCATACCCCTCATCTCCTTCCGAAAGTAGACTCTTTTGAGAGTTTTGTTGCGGTACAGCTTAGTACTTCTTGTGCCGGAATGAAAGAAAACTAATTGTTTAATCGCGCGATTTTTTGACCTTGGCCGGGTTAAAGTCCGCTCTTCTTAGGCCACTCCGCGCGCTTCGCCCAGAACCACCTTCACGTCCATGCGCTTCTTGCCCCGGTAGATCGTCACCGTTACGGTATCGCCCGAACGATGGTTTTGCATCACGTGGGAGAGGTCCTGCTGGTCCTCAAGCGGTTGGCCCTCAATCGCTACCAGCAAATCGCCGCCAAGCATAATGGGATAATTTCCCACATAAGCCCGTTCTGTCCCTGCGCGCAGGCCAGCGCGATCGGCGGCGCTGCCGGGCACCACGTCAACGATCAAAAGCCCTGAATCAGCTGCAAGTCCAAGCTGATTTGCCAGTTCTGGGCCTATGGGAATGGTTCGGACGCCCATTTCCGGTCGGCGAACTCGTCCCAGATGCACAAGGTCATCCAGCACGGCTTTGGCGGTATTAATGGGAATGGCAAAGCCGATTCCAGCACTTTGTTCCACGCCGCCGGTCAAAATCATGGTATTGATGCCGATAACCTGGCCCCGAGCATTCAAAAGCGGACCACCCGAATTTCCTGGATTAATGGCCGCGTCGGTCTGAATGGCTTCATCAATGAATCCGCGCTGGCCTTTCAGCGAGCGAATGGAGCTGATAATGCCGCGCGTCATGGTGCCGCTCAGGCCAAACGGATTTCCAATGGCATAAACCTTTTGTCCCACCACCAGGCTCTTGGAGTCGCCAATCTCTGCCTGCGGGACGGCCTTGTTTGGAATCTGGATCACCGCCAAGTCGTGCACGGCATCGGTGCCAATGATCTGGGCTTTGTACTTTTTCTTGTCGCTGGTAGTGACCTCAACTTGGCGTGCGCCTTCCACAACGTGGTAGTTCGTAAGAATATGGCCTTCCGTATCGATCACAAATCCCGATCCCATGCCTTGCTGCGGCACCGCGCCATAAAAGAAATCATATGCAACAGCCGTTGAGGTGATGTTCACCACGGCGGGAAGCGCTTTCTTGTAAACCGCAATATTATTTTGTTCTTCTGCGTCGTAATTCGCCGGACCGGCCGCTTGGGTAAGTTCAACGTGCGCGGGCCGCGTTACCCACCCAGGGCCATCGGGCCCACTCATACGCGTGGTCACAAAGTAAAAAGTAAGAACCAACAAGAATGCGAGCAGAACTGGACGTAAGGACTTCATAAATTCACCTGTCAAACCTGAGCCGTTTGGCCAGGACTTTTAACTCGGAGTAAATCCGCTGTACCTGATGCTGCGTTTCCTCGACCGAACCGGAATTGTCAATCACAAAATCTGCGCGCCGTGCCTTCTCTTCGTCAGGCATCTGCGCCTTGGTGCGGCGTTCAACGTCAACGCGGGCCGCGTCTTCACTCATGCCGGTTCGATGGGCAAACCGTCCAATTTTCTGCGCTGGCTTGCAGCTTACTACCATGATGCGGTCAAAACGATCTTTGACCCCTGCTTCCAAGATCAATGTTGCTTCCACAATCGCCACGGCGTATGGATCTTTCTCTCCCAACGATCGCATCCACTGGTCCTGCTGCCGGATCACGGCGGGATGCACAATTTTATTTAGCTCTTCAACGCGTCCACCGTCAAACACCAGCGTGGCCAACTTGGCGCGATCCAGTTCGCCGTCTGCTTTAAGGATCTCCGGCCCAAAATGCCTGACCAATTCTTGCAACACTTCGTGTCCTGGACGGTAGAGCTCATGAGCAATAGTGTCGGCGTCCACGATGGTGGCGCCCAGATCGGCAAACATTTTAGCAACGGTAGACTTGCCGCATGCCACGCCGCCCGTGAGCCCGACACGCAGCATCGGCTAGCTCCGCGCCTGCCGCTCTGGCCCGCGACGCATCTTGCACGCCTTAACTGTATTTGCCATAAGCATAGCAATCGTCAGCGGACCAACTCCGCCCGGCACCGGCGTAAGCGCGCCTGCTACAGCTGCGACGTGAGGATCAACA
>JASLFF010000353.1 GCA_030150795.1 Terriglobales bacterium
AAGTCGCATGAGGTTTCTCCTTTTATGAATGCGTCTTATGAATGCGTCAATGGCGCCAGCCGGGCGGTAAAGTGACGCAGGAATGGCGCACCGGAAATCAACTGCAGCCCTTGAATCTGCCGGCGCTGGTTCCACACATCGAGCACTACTTCCACAACATAATCAATGTGGCTTTGCGTGTAAACCCGCCGGGGAATTGCCAGCCGTACCAGGTCCATTCTCGCCTTGTCGCTAAACATGAGCGTGCCAATTTCCACGGAGCGTATGCCGCCTTCCAGGTAAAGCTCATTCGCCAGTGCGACGGCGGGAAATTGTTCCGGCGGGATGTGGGGCAGAAAAGCGCGGGCGTCAATATAGATCGCGTGTCCGCCTGGCGGCTGCACGATTGGCACACCCTGCTCGGAAATGTGGCGTCCCAGGTAGGCAGTGGAGGCAATGCGATAGCGAAGATAGTCTTCATCCAACGCTTCCTGAATGCCGATGCCTACGGCCTCCAGATCGCGACCGGCAAGGCCGCCATAGGTTGGATATCCCTCGGTCAGGATCAGCAAGTTTTTCTCCTGCTGCGCCAGAGCGTCGTCATTGGTGCACAGAAACCCGCCGATGTTCGCCATTCCGTCTTTCTTGGCAGACATGGTGCAGCCATCGCCCAGGGCGAACATTTCCTGAGCTATCTGTTTCGGGGTCTTCTCTGAATAGCCGGCTTCGCGCAGTTTGATGAAATAAGCATTTTCAGCGAAGCGGCAGGCGTCAAAATAAAGAGGGATACCATGCTTATGGCAGAGTGAGCTCACAGCGCGCGCGTTTTCCATTGAGACCGGCTGGCCTCCGCCTGAATTATTTGTGACCGTAAGCATCACAACGGGCACGCGTTCCCGGCCCACACGCGTAATCAACTGTTGCAGAGCGGCCACATCCATGTTGCCCTTGAACGGATAGACCGATTCGGGACGCCGGCTTTCCTCGCACGGCAGGTCAACGGCCTCCGCGCCCACAAACTCCACATTGGCCCGCGTGGTGTCGAAATGTGTGTTGTTGGGAACTACGTCTCCCTGCTTGCACATTACGTTGAATAGTATCCGCTCAGCGGCACGGCCCTGATGCGTGGGGATCACATGCTTGTAGCCGAATATATTCTGTACGGAATCGCGAAAACGGGTAAAACTCGGGCCGCCGGCATAGCTTTCATCACCGCGCATGATGCCGGCCCACTGCTCTGTGGACATGGCACCGGTCCCCGAATCGGTAAGCAGGTCAATCAATACGTCCTCAGAGGCCAGCAGAAAAAGGTTATAGTTCGCTGCCTGGAGAAGACGCTCACGCTGCTCGCGCGTGGTCCAGTGCAAAGGCTCAACGCTTTTGATCCGGAAGGGTTCGATGATGGTAGTGATCGGCATAAGAAGTTCCTCTTATTGTCCTGCCAAAAGGCCTCCTGTGTCTTGGTTTATGATTAAATCTCTATCGTGCCTCTTCCACAGCGCGGCAAATTTATCACTTTTGAAGGCCTTGACGGCGTGGGCAAATCCACTCAACTGGAAAACCTGGCTGCAAACCTGCGGGAGCGCGGGATTGATGTGGTTACTACCCGTGAGCCGGGCGGCACCTCTCTGGGAGAAAAGCTGCGGACTGTCTTGCTCAGTTCGCGCACTGCGGGTTTGTCTCCGCTCGCTGAACTGGGCCTGATGTTTGCCGACCGCGCTCAACACATTGACGAACAGATCCTGCCCGCCCTTGAACGCGGCCAATGGGTGCTTTGTGACCGCTTTACCGATTCCAGTGAGGCGTACCAGGGCGGAGGACGCGAGCTTGGCAGTGAGACTGTACTGCAACTGCACAAAATCTTATGCCACGATCTCCAGCCCGATCTGACTATCTTGATGGTCTCTGACGTGGCGCGTACCGTGGCCCGCGCCCGCCGCAGAAACGTGGAACAATCCAAGACGATGGCGGAAGACGAGAACCGTTTTGAGAAAGAAAATCGAGCGTTCTATAACCGTGTGCTGGCAGCCTACATGGCCATCGCAAAGCGCTCGCCGCAACGAGTGGTCGCGGTGGACGCAGCCGACCCTATACCCAAAGTACACAAAAGAATTGTTGGCATTGTGGAAGAGCGCTTGGCTCTGGCGACAGAAAAGACGGCATCCCGACCCCGGTCGTAGCGCTTCGCTTCTTCTCGTCGTTAATGTTGAAAAATTGCTGAACATGCTTCCGGCTTCATGGAATATTCATCCTGGTCCAGAATGAATTGCTGCACTGAGACCTTTCCCCCTGGGGAAAATATGTGATCACTTGCCGTCCCGTATCTGTCTTGATCGTGAGCTTCACCTGCTTTGTGGAATCTCCGTTGGTAATCGACCAACCGAGCAGTTGCTGGCCGTCGCGAAGACCGGCCTTGTATGACTCACTGTCCGGTTTCACACCTGCCACTTTTTTAGTCTCGCCTGTAATCGAGCTTCGGTCAAAACCGAGATCGAATTTTCCGATAGCTTCAATCCGGGCTTGAACACAGGGCCCCAGAGCATCGTCCGGTACCTGAATACTGCCTCCGCGCTCAACATATTGACGCAGGCTTTCAATAGATGCTTTGTGGATATATTTTGCGGCCGCTTTCAGGATTCGCTTATTGGAGAGAAGCATAGGCTTGCCGTGCCTGCGCCGGTAATCGGCGTTTTGGCGGACCAGGTAAAACATCAAATCGGTCAGCGACAATCGGCCATGGCTCTCGTTGCGTATGGTTCCATCCAGCCACGCTGCGATCACAGCGCCGCACCGGTATTCAATCCCAGGCCATGCTGATTGTTTCACGGAATGCTGGCGCACAAACTCCGCCAGCGGAACATCTCTGCCCTCGTTCATCTCATAGGCGCGGAGCTTTGTGTTCAGGCTCGCTACGTAATCAGGGAATTGCTCCTGTCCCGCGCGCAGAAGCATCAAATCCTCGTAGTATCGCGTGAAACCTTCAGAGAACCATGACACCGGTTCCTGTGGATCCGGCATATGTCCTATCCTGTACGGATTCCAGGAGTGAAACTCCTCGTGTGCAATCTGGTCAAGGACATTCAATGAGATTGAGGCCTGAGGAGAAAGGTGCTCCATGAACGCATTGGTCAGAGCGGTCCCCCCCGAGCTGCCGCTGTTCCCGCCATGGGGTGTAAGCGTTACGAGAAAGTAGGGAAAGCTGTTGTCATGCCAGAAGGTGCGCTCAAATTCGATGATCTTGCCTACTTTGCGCATCCACTCGTCGTCCGTGAAGCTCCACTTTCCTCGAATGGCAAAAATGAGCGCGTTCCCGGCAATCGAGCTGCGGTTAATACGATAATCGCCGCCTACAAAAAGTGAATTCAGGGCATCATGCCAGCTCCCATGAAAGGACTGGCAGCGCTCGTCCGTGGCGAAGCTGGTTGCCAGTGACCACTCCTTAGGGAGCTTCGACCAATCAAAATGGACCTCGATTGGCTTGAAAGAGTCCAACTGCGGATGAACCAGCGAGGTTATTCCAATGATATGAAAATATTCCGGCGAAAGATCGGCACGAAACCGGGTGTCAGTATCCAAAGGGCCGCTCCAGTCTTTCACCAGAAGATAGGCTATGCGCACTGGACTGTTGGGCGGAGATTGCACTTCCCTTTTCGCAGGCTCGCTGGTTTCTTTAATAGTGGCGCCCGGCGAGACCGCCGCGAGGTCCGTGACCGACTTGTATGCTTCCTTCTGTCCTGCCCATTCTGAGGGCAGGATCAGAGTGGTCTTTCCTGATCGGGCGCTTTCGAACTCCAGCGTCACGCGAAGGCTCAGCTTGTCCTGGGAAATGATGGGCTCGAATGAGTAGTTCAGTTGGTGCTGCGAGGATGGAAGACCAAAATTGCATTGCGCCGAACCCACTGCGCTGCTGAAGACAAAAAATAACGCCGTCATGATTTTGAAGGGGCGCGTGTGTTTTTGCATTGTCAATTGCAGAACGCGGGCAGGCAAGAATTTTGCGACAAATCAGGGCACGCGAAAAGAGGCCCGCCGAAGCGGGCCTCACTTTCAGGACGAACGCCGGGAACTAACAATGCCCGGGAATTGCGATGGACTACTTGGTTACGACAAAAAGGAACCCATCATTCTGTGAATAGATTCTTCCGCTCCCGTCCAATGACGCGGGAGTGTAAGCCGCGCCAATGGCAAGGTTCTGGAAGATGTTCTGAATGAGGTTGCCTCCCTGGCCAATGGCGTAGAGGTTGCCGTCTTCACTATTGGCATAAACCACGCCGTTGGCGTCCACCACAGCCGCGTTCACGCACCACTCAAAGCCGTTGGGATTAGTGGTTTGGCAGCTAATGGTGCCATCCGGATTGCGCGTGCAGCTCTGGGTATTGGTGTTCTGGAAGCTCCACTCAAGGTTGAGGGTCGGGGTAAATTGCGAAACGAAATACTGTTCCGGCCCCAGGAATGAAGCGTTGGGGTTTGAACGGTCCGGGCACCAGTTGGCATCAGAGCAATAATCTCCGAATCCGACGCCGCCGTAGTGGTTGTTCTTGAAGACGACTGAGTAAGTCCCGCCGTGAGGATAGATCGCGGGCGTGTTGTCCCAGCCAAAGTTAAACGAATTCAGGAAGTCGCCATTGGCGCTGAAATGCATCATGTGACCCTGGGCCCAGTTATAGAGCGTGTAAGCGCCGTAGAAGATGCTGCCGTCCGGCGCCACCACGGGCGTAGAGGAAGAATCATCCAGCACACGCGCCGGGGGCGGTTCATTGGTTGCAGGATCAACGCCGAAGGTCGCACCAGCAGTGCAGCCGCCATTGGCGCCTGCGCCACCCGGATTGCCGATGGCGAAGCTCACACCGCAACCGTCATTGAGGCGGCCACGGAATGAAGCTGCCCACTTGCCGGTCATGTTGGAATTGACGGCGACCAGGTAGTTATAGCGAGTAACAAGATGGGCCTTGGCGATGGTGTAAATGGTCCCATCAGGCGCGATGGCCGGAGCAATATTGAATGCCGCACGCTCGCTGCCGCACGGTGTGGTTGGCGGGTTGGAGTTAGGCTGCGGCGGCCAGGGTAACTGTGTGTCGGGGAACGAAGCTTTGCAACGGCCATTCGCCGGCATTGGCGCTTCGCCCTTGATCTGTGCCTGTGAGAACAGCGTGCTGTAGCTAACTTTTGTGACGACATCACTGGGCGTGACTTTTACCAGCCAGGACCCTACCACGTCATCTGTCAGAAAACCTGTCGTGTTGTTTTGCGTCACCTGGACGACGTTGTAATACAGATTTCCGCTCGCATCCACGCTTATGGGCGAAGCGGTAAATGTATTGGGATTGATCGTGGCGCCGAACGGGTTAATGCGCTTTACCACCGCGCCCGTCGTCTTGTTGATTTTAAAGATGGTGCCGCCCTGGCCGGGATCATAGAGAAATCCATTGGCCAGCGCCGCATGATACACCGGCTCCCAGAACAGGCTGGAGGACCCGGCGGCAAACCAGTCGGTATCGAACGTCCACACTTTTACAAATGAATTGCCCTGCCAGGTGTATTTGTTCTGGTGCCACTTCTGCGTGCTGTACGTGTTGTTGCTGTAGGTGCCATCCTTGGACTCAATGTACACGTCATTGTTATCGACCAGCGGGACCTGATAGTGGACCAAGAGAGTGCCGGCCGCATTCGGATCGGCTTTTTCCGCGGCAATGTTGAAGTCATATTGGAGGATGACAGCGTTCTGGTTCAGGGGCTGTCCTACCACGCCTCCATCCAACAGCGTGTGCTGAGGATTGAGGCCCCATTGTGGCCATGATCCGGGCTTGGTTGGGGCAACAAGCTGCGCCCCGGCACTTACCGACAGGAAGGCGAGCAATCCCGCCAGAAGACATGCACTTGCAAGAACTTTCCGCTTCGATAGAACTAGATTCATTTTGTACCACCTTGTTTTGAAATGTTTGCAACTTGGCCAGGTACTGGTGAATGTTCCAGCAGGCTGTTTGACACCCGCTGCAAGTTGAAGTGCGCACAGTTTGAGTTGTGCAGCTGGTTTTTCGGATGTTGAGCCGCCTGCATTGTCCAACGCCAGACGTTCGCATCCGGGCTGAAAAAAAACCGGGACGCAGCTTACCTCTCCAGAGCACCAGGAAAATTAGAAAGATGTAATCTGTTCCGAATTCGTAAATGTCCATAAACTTGCACATCGCCTGGTGCAAAAACATTCCAAAAACTGGATTTTATTGATGAAAAATTGCAATCAGTAAGAAGCTACGCTTGTGGAATTGGCATTGGTATCTCGTGTCTGGATGTGTGCTGCAAACCAGCCCAAAAGTCGCGTCTCAAATTCACGATGCGCGGCGGCCCACGCCATGGTATGGCCTGCATGCGGTACCAGCCATAACTCAACATGATCGGGTGCGGCGGCAGCTATCAATTGAGAATGCCGCGGAGCGATATTCCTGTCCGCATCGCCGTGGATCAGCAATACGGGAACTGTAGAATGCGCCACCGCCTCCAGCGGGCTCGGCTGCAGCAGATTGATTCCGTAACGAAAGCGCGCATACAAAACTGCTGACCAGATCGCCGAACGTCCCAGGGTCCGCCCGAACCAAGGACCAAGGTGCAGTGGGCCGGAGACGCGTTCATAACTCATTTCGTGCGCGGTTGAAAATGGGCTTTCAACCGCCACGGCACAAAAGCGGTTTTCTACAGCCAGCGATTGCAGCATCAATGCCGCGCCGTATGATTCTCCGAATCCATAAACACATTGCGGCGGATCATGAGCGTATATCCACGAAGCCCAGCGACGAATGTCATCCGATTCCTTCACGCCATAGGTGGCCAGTTCACCGCCGCTCTCGCCATGCCGTCGCGCATCCGGGAGTAATACCGCGTAGCCGTGTTCTAACAGGAGATGTCCATAGCCCGCCACGCCTTCGCGATTATCGGTAATTCCGTGAAGCAGAATAACCGCATTCCCGTTGTAGTCGTGCGGATGAACAAACCAGCCTTTGAGTAACACTCCATCTGCCGCAGTGATCGTTACATCCTGCAATTCAGCGTGGAAATCAATTCGCACGGCTGCGGCAATGGCCTGCTGATGCCGCAGCGGAAGGCGAGGTAGCTTGAGGCTGAAATCGGCTATGACGACGCCAGCCAGCATAGATAGAACAAGATAGGCGGTGAAGCACGCCAAAACAACTTTACGGAGAATATGCGATTTGCCTCGCGGTGCCTTCGAGCTTGTGGAAAGATCCATTTTTGCGGTGCGAATCAGCTCTCATCCATAAAGACGTTCGCCGACGGAATTAATTACAGCTTCCGCCGACGAATTTGTGGATGCGTAGGTGATGACGCGAAATCTATTGGAGCGTCACATTGAGCGCGGTTGTCAAACCAGAATTGACGTTCGCGGTTGTACTCACGCCGGCAAAGCCCGGCGCAGCAACCGTGACCGTGTAACTTCCAATCGAGATCCAACTTGAGCTGAACGCTCCCGCTCCGTCGGCTGTAACCGTTTTAGTGAGGCGCAACTTGCCGCCGGTAAAAGTCAGCGTAGCTCCAGCGACGGGCGCTCCGGCGCTATTCAGAACATGTCCACCGATCTGGCCCGCCGTGGAAATAAAAATCTTGGTGGGGCTGGGCTGCTCGACGGCATCCAGCGTCGAGGTGCCGGTGCGGGCATCACTCAGCCACCCGGGCTTTGCCGCTGTGATAGCCAGGGATTTGCGCGCGTTGGCAGGGATCGTGAAATTCCCATTTGCATCCGTCACCGCCGCCCCTCCACTGTAAGCAACGGTCACGCCCGCAGCTGGTGAGCAGTCAATGGCGCTCTTGGCCTTGCCGGAGATCGTGCCTGCCGCTGTTGAAATGCCGGGGTTGTGATATGGCGCTGTAAATTGATTGTGGTCGTCCGTCATGAAGCTATCGAGATAAGGAGAATACGAAGTCACGCTGACGCGATTTAGTGACGGCGAGATGCGCATGATGCGCAGATAGCCGCCTCCGCCCAGCGGATCAGACTGGTAGTCGGAAAGAATCTGGTTTACCAGATTTCCGTTCAGGCCCAGGTCCATGCGCCGTCCGGTGCCATCGCCCTGCACTACATGACCGCTTAAGACCAGATGGATGTTGGGATACTTGCGCACCAGCTTCCACCACATATCCTCGCCATTATTGTCTTGCCCAACACCGAAGCTGCCCGCGCTGTTCAGATCGCATCCGGAGATGCGCGTATTGTCCGAATAGGTGAACATGTGCGTGACGATGATCGCATCTTTATCCTGATTGGCCTTCAGGATGCCATCCGCCCACGCCAAGGCCGAATCGCGCGCGGCAAATTCCAGCACAATGACGATGTAACTGCGTTTATTGACGGTCACGACACCATAAAAATTCTCATTGCTGCCTGCTGGGAAGCTGCCTTTATACCAGTTTGCTCCGGCATAGCGTGCCGGGGCCAAAGAACGAATTAAAGTTCTTTGTGGAAGCGGTGCGTCCGGCAGGATTGTTCTGGTCATAATCATGGTTCCCAATCGCCATCATGTAAGGCACTTTGCCGCTCAGCAGTCGCACTGCGGCATCAGCGTTCTGCCATTGCGTCAAATCGCCGCCACCATCCACGATATCGCCCAGGCCAACCACCAATTGAATGTTCTGGTCTTGGACGTGATTGGCAATCCACTGCGTCTGTGCGGCAAAGATCTGAGGATTCAGGGACGAATAGAACTGTGTGTCCGGCAGGGCGACAATGGTGAACTCGTCCACTGGCGTGGGCGAAGACGCAGGAGTCGGCAAAGGCGTGGGCGTTTGTGCGCTCAACCAGCCAGCCAGCGATAGGGCAACGACTACCAGGCGTGAGAATTTCTCGAACATGCCACAAGGGTATCCAGATCAACAAGGGAAGCAATCAGGCGTTTGACCTGAATAGGATTAAGGCAACTCACCTTAGAAATACATCCTTTTCTTCGCATTTGCTTCTAACTGTTTATCGTTAGTTTTTTTGTTCCTTCTCACACTCTTAACCCTCTTGGACTTATAAAGGAATTCAGGCAATGAAGGTTACATCGGACCGGATCAAGGCCAGGGCCCAGCAGCTTCGTAACAACGGATTCAAGTTAAGCGGCAGCATGGTGCGTTCAACGCTGGAGTTAAATGCAGGAGCCAGAACGCTGCATCCAGCAAAAGATAATTCTGCCAAAGAAAAAACGGAGAATGCCGCCAACGATCCGAAAAAAGCCGAGGCCGCCTGAAACCCAGGTTTCTTCGAAAGCAATATCTCTACATCTCTGAATGAATGACAGGAAACGTATGCCCAAGAATGAGCGTAACCAGAATGGCCGTTCCAACGTAAGAGTGCTTCACTTCCCCGCTTCGGTTCCCACGCCGGCGCCTATCGATGGAGATGCGGATGCGCTGGCAGATTCCATCCGCAAAGCCTGGACACAAAAATCTTCGGACACAAAATTAGCCTCTGGTCCTAATTCGGGACAACTACGCCTGGTGAACGGAAAAATCTAGCTTTGGATCTTTACTTTCCTGCGTACATCTCCGTGGCTTTCTCGGCTGGCAGATTCATGTGGCTGGGTTCGGAATCGATCACACGCATGTTCTCCCAGTCATAGGCGAACTCTTTGCCGCATTTCAGGCAGACAAAATAAGTTCCGGTAATGGCCGCCACACGCGACCGCGGCTGGCCCTTGCGGCAAGTAATAATCGGCGTGCATTTCTTATGACGGCAAGGGAAAACTCTGGACCACGCCATTTCCACAAATTCGATAACCACAGACACCTCTCGTAAGGGAGAGCCTTGGAGGGTGAACACACAACCTCTAAAACGACATTCAATTGGGACGGGGGACTCCCTTGCTGCAATCATCTACGGAGTTTGTTAGGCAGTGATTAGAGCTCTGTTAAAAAAGCTAAGGATTGATTTGCGGAACAGGCAAAGGAACCTTAGGGGATGAGTCTCTGCAGAGCTGAAAACGGAGGGTGAAACGGGGCGTAAAAAATTACTAGGTGGATACGGCTTCCGGGTCCATATCCACCTATTTAGCAGTCGACGGATGAGCCTGCTTCTGTAGTAGTAGAGTCAGAAGGCCGGCCGAAAATATAGGCATTGGTGGAAAAAAATCAGAAAATCTAAATAAATCTATTATCGTTTTTATTATCAACATCTTAGAAAGAACCATAAATCGCACAGAAAGGCCGGAACCCACTGCTTTCGACCGCGACTTTCATGTTTAGAATGGCTGCATGCCATTTTCTGACTTTCAGGGCAATGCGGAGACTCTCCGCCAGTTGCGAGAGATGCTGGCGCACGACCGGTTTCCCCATGCCGTGATCCTGGCTGGGCCGCAGGGCGCTGGAAAGTACACGCTGGCGCTGATGGTGGCCCGAACCATGAACTGCCTTCATCCCCGCCTGACCGATGGTCTGCCGGATTTCTGCGGCGTCTGTTCAAACTGCACGCGAATTGGCCAGGCAGAAGACCTGGAAAGCCGCTTTGCTGAAGCTGTGGAAGCCCGCGAAGGCCTGCGCGAGACCGACAAGCGCGAGACCCGCATTCTGGTGCAAACACATCCAGACGTTCTGGTGGTACCGCCCGATCCGCCACAGATGATGATTAAAGTTGACCAGGTGCGGCAAGTGATCCAGACTGCGCGCTACAAGCCACAGGAAGCGCGGCGGCGCGTGTTTGTTTTTGTGGATTCGGCGTTCATGAAAGAAGCGGCCAACGCGCTGCTGAAGGTGCTGGAAGAACCGCCGGATTTTGTAACCCTTTTCATTCTCGTCCGCAACCCCGGCGAATTGCTGCCAACAATCCGCTCGCGTTGCGTGATCTTCAGCCTGGGCGCGCTTCCAAATTCCGAAATTGAGCGCTATCTGGAAAAGTCACGCCCGGAATGGAATGCGCGCCAGCGCCAGCTTGTAGCGCGATTGAGCGGCGGGGCGGTGGGCCGGGCACACACGCTCAACCTGGAAGAATATATGTCCGCGCGTAAGGACGCGCTCACGCTGCTGGTAACGGCTGTCCGTTCCGGCGAGCATTCTGATCTTTTCCGCGCTACAGAAACATATCGGGCTGGTGCTGAAGGCAAAGAAAAGACTGACCGTTTGCTGGGAGCGATTTATGGTCTGCTGAAAGACCTGCTGGCGCTGGTTTCAAATGCTCCGGAACTGGTCCGCAACACGGATATTACTGCAGAGTTAAAATCGCTGGCCGCAGCTGTGGATTTTAACTGGATCACACAGGCAAACTATCAGCTGGGACAGGTCCAGAGCGGAA
>JASLFF010000408.1 GCA_030150795.1 Terriglobales bacterium
CGCGTGAAGGAGTTTGAAGTCACCAAAGAAATGGTGGAGCGCCGCGACGTTTCGTTGCCGGCGATGGAAAAAGCGGGCTAGACTTTGGTGTGCGAATCTTGAACCGCCTGCTTCAAGCAGGCGGTTTTGCTTTGGTGAGAACCCGTAGCAATCCTGTTGCTTGAGGAAAAAGCCGGCTAGGTTAACGGAACGGTAGGTCCCGGCCAGTTCAACGGATCTCTCCCACCAGCGCACCCGGGCTGAATCGGGCGCTATCTCAAAAAACTAAACGGCAAATTGCGGTTTTCACCATCAAAAAGGACGGTTCTTTCACCAGCCAGTGCCTCTTCTTTCAGCGCATTTTTTAGAAATTTTAATGTTATTTTAAGTTAAGTTTTTATTAAATTTGCTGGCGCACATGTTATTCTCTTCACGAATTTCTTAGGGCTAGAGGCAGCATCTTCTCCGGGCTCCACCCCTTTCACAATTTTAGCGGAGTGCTATGCACTGGTGTTGTTGTGCCAGGCAACGCCGGATATTTGGCGATTGCGGCCAGCAACATTCTGGGACCTGAGTAAGCGTCATTTCTTCCGGGCTCAAATCCCTTCAACAATTTCGCGCCGGGCTGCGGTTTGGCCAGGCCGAAAACGCGGCCTTCACAGTTCGTCGTGAAGATTGCGTGTTGTTCGTCTCATCTGAGACATTCGGGAGAACAAATAAGAACATGAACACCCTGAAGAACTCTACCACCACTCTCCTGCCAACCGGCAGGAGTACACGCTCAAAATCAATAACCTTGTTCGTCACGGCTTTGTTGTTTGCCATGCTGGCTGGTTCTGTGGCCGCGCATGCGCAGACAGCCACGCTTGTGGTAACCCCGCTGAATGCCGGACGGTTCTATGGTGATTCGAACCCGGATTTCACCGGAACCATTGCCGGCCTGAAGAGCGGTGACAACATCACGGCAATTTACACCACCGTTGCTAATCCTGGCAGTGCGGTAGGCGATTACTCAATTGTTGCTACCCTGGTTGATCCAGACAACAAGCTGAGCAACTACAACGTGATCATCAACACCGGCACTCTCACGGTTACACCAGCGCCGTTGAGCATTGTTGCTGATGACACCTCGCGCCCCGCAGGCCAGCCCAACCCCACCTTCACCGGAACGATCACAGGAATCAAGAACGGTGACGCCATTAGCGCAACCCAAGACAGCCAGGCAACGGTCGGCAGTACAGCGGGAACGTACGATATTGTTCCCACTCTGACCGATGCATCCGGCAAGATCAGCAATTATGCAGTGACAATTTCTAACGGTACGCTTACCGTTACACCCTAACGCGAACGCGACGGTACACAGAACACTTGAGGGCTGGCAATCCGAAGATTCGCCAGCCCGTTTTCTTGCTGCTCGCTCAGGACGGGCACTGCAATGCCGGGAAGAGTAGTGCTCGATCTTTGCGGCTCTCAGTGTGGCGCATTCGTGAGGATAGAGCTTGGTGATTCGGGGATACAGCAATCCTAGCTAGAACTGCTTAAATCGATAGGGCAACCAACCAGTGGACAAAATCCGCAACTAAGCCAAGTTATTTTTAGTCCAGTCTTAATTTGCGGCGACACGGTCTTGGATTTGAAGCTTAAAGTGTGCGCGGCGGTTCTTCTGCCAGCAAGCCTCACCTTCCCCCAGGCAGAACGGCTGTTCTTTGCCGTAACTGATGATCTTGATCCGCTCGGGGCCAATTCCTCCCTGTACCAGAGCGGCTTTTACCTGTTCCGCGCGGCTCTCGCCGAGGCTCATGTTGTAGTCCTCCGAGCCTCGTTCATCGCAATGGCCCTCAATCACTATTTTCAACGCATTGTACTTTGCCAGAAACTCCGCGTCGCCGGATAGCACAGACTTCTCATCGGAATTAATTTCCGCGTTGTCGTAATTGAAGAAAATGTCTTTGATGTTCTCCCCGAACAACTGCTCTTCTGTGGGCGGCGCCGCCTTGGATACGGTCGCTTGGACGCTCACGCTGGCAGTTGCCTCAGCCGTACCCGAGCCGCTTTTTGCGGACAGGCGATAGGTGGTGGATTCGTTGGGCGTAATCGTCCGCGAGCCAGTGGAATCCACCGGGCCGATTCCATCTATGGTCACGGTGGCGGCATTCTGGGTCTCCCAACTCAACTGGGCCGATTGTCCGCGTTCTAGCGTTGCCGGATTTACGGCGATGCGGGCCACGGGCGGTTCGGCTTGGGCAGGCGGGGCCTGCGGAGTTTTTGCCGTCGTAACATTGTGGCGGCAACCAGCCAGGACCAGAGTGAAAATCGCGGCGACCGCTATGGATTGTATTAAGTTCCTCATAAAGTTACCTCCCATCAAGGCATATTCAAGATAGGCTCTGCCTGGGGGAGGAACAGAAGTCCTCCCCGCAAAAACAGGCGAGTGTGGCAAAAGCCAAAACGTTTCACTGCAGTTTTGAAAATCTGACTCACAATATCGCAACACGATATTGTGAGCAGCTTACTACCGGCGGTTCAAGCCGTCAATCAAATTCGGGATCTCTGCTTTCGAGCGAAACCTGGCTTATTGCGTGGTTTTTCAGCAGAGGGCCGGATCATTGCGCTATAAAGTAACCTCAGGAACTTCATGACAAATACCTGGTGGAAGGGATGGCTGGATGTACAAGCGGGACCAAATTCCCGAGAAGAAACGTAAAAAACTTAGCCAGACCGAGTTCAAGGCTCTGGCCGAGTTTCGCTACCAGATACGAAAATACCTCCGCTATATGGAAGAGAAAGCCCGGGCACGCGGTTATCATCCGCAGCAATATCAGCTGCTGCTTGCCATTGAAGGCCTGCCGGAAGGGAAGAGGCCCACAATCAAGACGCTGGCCGAGCGCATGCAGTTGAACCACAACACCATGGTCGAGTTGGTGGATTGCTGCGAAGAAGGCGGCTTGCTGCGCCGGGTTCGGGAAGATCGCGACCGGCGACTGGTGACCATGGCCCTCACTCCGGCGGGAAAGCGCGTGATGGAAGACCAGGCCAGCGCTTCCCGGGCTGAATTACAGGAGATTGGGCCGGTTCTTTTTACGTCATTAAAACGCCTGATGGAAGCGCCTTCAAACTTGCACCAAACACCGAAAAAATCTGCGCGGTGACCTTGGGCCGCGAGCGTTGGGGAGGACAGCTGATTTCCACCGTTCCCAAAGTGGAATTTCGCAAGACTAAAAAATTCAGCACGGCAAGCTCAGTGAAAGAGCCCTTCTGCTACGATGCGCGGAAGGGCCCTTTTTTTGAAGGAGCGGGCCGGCAACACGTTTCAGACGAGCCTGCCGAGAAAGGATTAATGACACGAAAAACGATGTAGATAATCGAGTACTGGGTAGAAAAGGCGCGAGAACGCTGTCAGACCAGGAACTGCTCATGGTAACTGGTAGTAAGGGGACGATCTTGATCACACATCTTCCCAATGGCCTTGCTGATGTTTTGGCTGACTTGTAGTAACAATACGCGCTTTTTGAATTCAAAAGTGAACTATTCATCTTCTTACGGCCCTTTACCGGCGGAAAGGAATGGTCGTATTGGCGGTCGGCGGCTCGCATTACGAAAGCATCCAACCCTGCGCTGGCATTCGGGCCAATGAGCGAGAATTGGCCCGCCGAAGAACCAGGCAAAGCCGTTCCAGCATTCCTGTTGGTGCTGAAGCCAGGCGACTGAAATGCGCCTAGCGTCCACCGCATGACGCTACACATACTCTAAGGCGTTAAGCAAAAGCACATAGTGCAGCCAGAGGGTTCGGCTGACAGCGCCGTTTGTTACGTTTCCATGCCTATTGTTGCCGCAGTGGCGGCATTGGCAGAGGAATGTTGTATGTCTTTGCGCCTATGCCCACTCCTCCCTGGCAAGTGTTGGGCGGCGTGGTACATACATTCATGGTGGAAGGACACTCCGCCGCCCAGAACATGTAACCCAGCATGCCGGCGGTTGTTCCGGCGCCGTTGGGCGCAACCGTTTGCACGTAGCTTCCGGTGGAATCTTCCAGCGATGAGCTGAAATTCGTGCACTCGGGCAAGGGATTGTGCCCGCTGGTAATGTATAAGCTGCCGGTAAACTTGGCCGGCGCCAACGGCAGGATAGGTGGAGCGAAATTCGATTTGCCGTCCACGTGTTCCTGCCAGTTGCCCTCCGCGGCAGATGTATTGGGCTGCTTGTTCGGGACCATAGCATTCGCATAATCGATTACAGGGTTCGCCGCAGTCAGCCAATCGCTGGTAGCTTTGCGGTCCAGGTCGATCAAGAAACGGTCGCCCGCCGCTACGTCTATCGTCAAACGCGCCGCTGCGTTGGCTCCGGTTGCATCATAAGGCAACTGCGAACGATAGGCGCTGATGAAGGACTGCATTCCCGTGAGGTTGGGAGTTGTGTTTTCTTCGTAATCGATCTCAATGCCAACGCCCAGGCTTTTGGCCAGCGCAGCGGCGTTCAGCCCTAATTGCGTTGGATTGGTAGAGAGAGCCGTGTCCCAGTCATTCACAAAGGTAATGCCGCCAATGGACAACATGACGCGCACATTATGGCTGGTAAAGTAGCTGATCACTTGCTGATTCATTCCTATCGGCACGCCGTTTACGGTTTGAGCGTCATTCGTTTTATTGAGCAGCTTCAGCGGGTTTACAAATGACAGCACCACAAGATTGACTGACGGCGACCCGTCACCACGGTCAATCATCCAATGGTTCTTGACGTCAAAATCAGTCATGTCGCGGACAGTGCCCCATGTGCAGGCATCATTGCCGCAATGCCATGCGCCATAAATCTGAAGTGGCGTGGCGACTGCGGCGGTGCTGATGAGAAGCAACGCCAACAAGAGTGAAGGCCGTTTGTTTGTGAGGGCAGGCAATACATATTGCATAGCGGGACCCCTTTCTTGCCGAGCAACTGGTGCCGGCCGTTCCCCATTTACGTCGAGAGACTGGCCAGCGAGGCAGCCATCTTCGCTTTATTAAATCGATTTAATATAACTACCAGGCGATTGGCGTGTAAAGATACTGGCGCAGAAAAAGTCAATTCGCGATTCCCAAATCGGGAACAAAGAAAATCGATAGGGGTTAATACACAACTTTTTGATCCGTGTAAATCGGTGTTATCTGTGGTGAGGTTTGGTTTTTGTGCAAAGCTGCTGCTAATCTCTATTTGCTAATGATGCAGCAGCCACATGAACCAGCCGGCAACAAACAATCCTCCCAGGGCCATGGCAAAGCAATAAGCGCCGTAGCGAATCATCTCATTCGGCGTGTTGCGCTGGGTGATGCCAAACACAATGGAAAAGAAAAAGGCAAACAGCGTTGCGGCGGTAAAGTGAGAGAGTTGCAGGGCCAGCATCATTGTTTCTTTCCAATCGCAATATGGTAAGCATCCACCGCTGCCATGATGTTCAAGAGGCCCGCCACAACAATGAATTTCGTTCCGTAGTCGGCCACAGCGGAAGTGATGGAAGTGCCGCCCCAGTCAAAGGCGCGTGCCATAAAATAAAACGCGCCAGAGCCCAGATCGCCGATGAATCCCAGGATATCCAGCAGGTCGCCCGTGTTGGGCTGGTAAACCTTGCCCTGCATCGCCAGGCCAAAGGCAAACATGCCCGCAACGGAAGCAAACAGCAGCAGGCCGCGTATCCAGCGTTTCTGGATCAAATGTCCCGCGCCGGGGACCACCCAGCCGATCAGCGGGGCCATGACTGCCATTCCAGTAAAGGGAACGGCTGCGGTTGTGGGTTGGACGTCGGGTGTAGTGGTTTCTATTTTTGCCATCAAATAATGACCAGTTCGTTTTGTATTTTACCTGTTACTTCAGCCGCGCCGTTGCGTGTGAGCACGTTTACTTCACTGCGTACGCCAAACTCCGGCAGATAAATGCCCGGTTCAATGGAAAAGCAGGTGTTCGGGATAATTTCGCGGTCGTCCTTGGTTTCAAGATTGTCAATGTTCGCGCCATTGCCATGCACGTTTACGCCGATGGAGTGTCCCGTGCGGTGCGTGAAGTATTGCGCGTAACCGGCGTTGGTGATGTGCTCGCGCGTAGCCTGGTCTACTTCCCATCCGGCGATGCGCTTCTTGCCGGCAAACGCTTCCACAACTTTCTTGATGCCGGCATCGCGCGCTCCGCTCACAATGTTGAAAATCTCAACCTGTTTTTCCGATGGCGTGCCGAGCACTCCGGTCCATGTAATGTCGTAATAGACGGCGTCCGGCGTGTTCTTCTTGGCCCAGATATCCAGCAGCACAAAATCGCCTTCCTTGATCGCAGACGAGCCTTGCGCTTGTGGCCCGTAATGCGGATTGCCGCTGTTCGCATTCACCGCCACAATGGGTAGGTCTTCAGTGATCAGGCTTTCGCGACGGAAACCCTCGGCTAGCCACTGTTGAATTTCGTACTCTGTGGCGCCGCCCTTGCGGACGCGCCGGCCAATCTCCTTGAAGCATTCCGGCACAATGGCGTCAATGGCGTCACGCGCGGCAAAATGGCTGGCGATCTGCTCTTCGCTCCAGGCAGCCTCAAACTTCGCCACCAGATCGCCGGAACTCACAATCTCTTTGCCAAAACTGCGGACCAGCTCTACCGTGCCTGCGTCCACCAAGCCGATATAAGGGATCAGGTTATTGGGCGAATACTGCATGGCCACCGTGCGATGGCGCACCAGCATGGCCTGCAGGTTGTCCCAGAGCTCGCGCCAGCTAGAGTATTCGCGCTTTGCGCCCGGCACAGAATCCAGGTGCCCCGCCTCAATGCGATGCACCAGCTTGGTTGGCTCGCCCTCGCGGGGGATGATGTAAAACCAGCGGCGCGTTACCATCAGCCCTTCGGGCAGTCCCAGCACTTTGTAACCAATGGGATCGCGATGGTGATGGTCATAAAACAGCCAAGCATCAATGTTGCGCTCGTGCAGGGCTGACTGAATAGCTTTCAAATCCATAAGTTGTACTTCTATTTAAACACATTTCTCTCACATCCCGAGCGCAGCGAGGGAACCCTATGCGAACGACGATCCTTCGCCCTATCCCGGCAGCTAAACCGTGATTAGCGTGAGGGAGAATACCGATGGATAGAGATATCGATTCGAGGTCGTCATCGTTCGCGCATCGCTCGCGTCCAGCGAATGACCGCCGTCTTCCCGGAGCCGATTCCCCGGTTGCTGATCCCCCGATACTTTTCAAACGGACTTTTTACTCTTACTGGCCGCACTCTCACGCCAGTCTTGTCTTCTTCAAACAGCAACACGTCGCCCGCGCGTACCCCGAGCGCCCTGCGGATGGCAAGGGGCACGGTAATCCGGTCTTTCGATGTAATCTTCGCGCGTTTTTGCAAGCGCCCAGCCTCCCGATCCCGCCCTTGTCAGATCAGTGTTATCCGTGTGAATCAGTGGTAAGGTTTCACGCTTTCGCCGCCGCTTCTTTCGGCATCAGCGCGCGGTCATAAATCCACAGCAGCAACGCTGTCAGCAAGCCTATGGCCATGACGACCCACCAGACCCTTTCTGGCTGGTGAGTGATTTCGCCATAGTGTCGCATCAGGCTTCCACCAATGGGGCCACCGAAGATTGAGCCAATGCCAACGGGAAGAAAGGCAAAGCCGAGATAGGTGCCTTGCTGGCCCGGAGGCGCGAGGCGAGAGATATACTCGTAGTAGCGCGGTGAAAGCGTAATCTCACCCAGGGCGATTCCCGCCAGCGTTGCATAGGCCATCATGACTGAAGGGTGAATGATCAGAAATGCGAAAGCCAACGCGGAGATGAGAGTACCCAGCGCAACCGCTCGGAATGCGCGCATCTTTTGCGTAAGGATGCTAAAGGCCACAGTCAACAGGATCACAAGGATTGGGCCGGTGCTCAACATCCGTTCGGTATTGGCATTTCCGTCGATGTAGTCGTGCACGTACTGCGGAAGGATGATGAACTCCTGCCAGTAGGCAATCCAGTAACCGGAAAAAATCAAAAGAAATAACATGAAGCGCAAATCGGTAAGGACAGTCCAAAAGTTCTTAGCGGCCTGTCCCACGGTTGGCGGCTCCTGATCGGTTCGTTTGGGCTCGCGGAAAAAGAACAACACCGCAAAAAACATAGCGAATACGCTGAGCGCAGATACCAAGAACACCTTTTCCACGCTCATTCGTGCGTGCACCCAGGCTGCCACCAGCGGACCCGCGGCTCCGCCAATATTCACCATCGTGTAGTAGATGGAGTAGCCGATGGAGCGCACATTTTCTTTAGAAGCACGCGCGGTGGTCCCCACCACGGAAGGTTTCACCAGTGCGATGCCAAACGCAGGGAGCAGCAGGATAACTGCTGCCAGTGCAACCAAGGGCATGTTGTTGCGCAGCGGCCCCATCCACGGAGCATTGAATGATCCCAGCAAGAAGTAGGAGCCGCTCAGGATGAGGTAAGCCATCGAGAGAGCGCGTCTGAAGCCAAGCCGGTCGGCAGTCGTGCCTCCGAAAGGGGCCAGAATCCAAACGGCGCCCCCAAACAGACCAGCCAATGTGCTTGAGACGACTACTGTAAGCCCCAACCCTTCATGCAGATAGCGCGGCAACGAGGCGAATGCCGCATAGTAGGACAGTCGTTCAAAGACCTCTGTGAAGTTGGCAACCCAAAACGGCCGTTCAAAGCCGGTCTTTATCTGTTGCAGGCGTTCAGAAAAGGACAAAGTGTCACCTCATCGGCAAATTTCAAATTTGAAATCTAAAATTTCAAATTTTCGGCCAGCTTCTGCTCTGCCACAGGCTTACTTACACCCGCGATTCGCACAATCTTATTTCGGCTGGTTTCACCGCTGGCTATGGTAACGGAGGAGCGCGGAATTGCAAACCATTCCGCAAAGAATTCAATTACCGCCTGATTGGCGCGGCCTTCAACGGGCGGCGCGGTGAGCGCCAGTTTGAGGGCATCACCCACCACTCCGGTGATGGCATTTTTGCGGGCGCGAGGATGTACCTTCACGGCAAACGTGATTCCTTTCGCGGTTTCATGGATGGGAATCATGCCGGCTTGGGCCGTGCGCCGAAAATCGCTGTGCCCACGCGTACACAGGTCGA
>JASLFF010000412.1 GCA_030150795.1 Terriglobales bacterium
GTTGGCTCCTAGCGCCATCCGTATGCCGAACTCAGGTATGCGCTGGCTCGTCAGATATGCCAGCACGCCATAAATCCCCACGCACGCCAGCAGCAAAGCCAATCCAGCGAATATGCCGAACAGCAACAACAAAAATCGTTGCCGGGCCAGTGACGCGGTGGCCAACTGTTCCATGGTGCGGACCTGATAGACGACCTGATCTCCGCTGGCGCCCCGTACTTCCCGGCGCAAAGGCTCAACGATGTTCAAAGGCTCAATGTTGGTTCGGACCGCAAGAGACATGAGTTGCGACCACCGAGGCAAAAGTTGGTCTGCTACCTGAGCGAACGGATAATAGAACTGTGCGCGTAATGCAGACCCGTCATCGTTGGCCAGGCCCCAATGCCGCACATGACCAACCACTCCCACGATCAGCACGGCATCCGGCGCGTCTGCTTTTGAAGGGAACGGGCTGAGGTTGTGCGGTATCCAAAGGAGCTTTCCAATAGGATCTTCTTTCCCGAAGGCTTGCTGCGCCAAAACATCGTCGATGACGGCGACGTATGGGCTGCCTGGACGGTCCTGATCGTTGAAGAAGCGCCCTTTGAGCAGCGGAATTCCCATCACCTGCAGGTAATCTGGCGTCACGCTGGTTGCCAGCCCCAGCGGCATCTGGTTAGGCGGCGGCATGGCCGGAGTACGCCAATAGCTCACTTGGTTATAGCCCTGGCGCATCGGGACCGTATCCACCACGGCGGCAAACTGCACCCCCGGCACGGCGCGGGCTCGATCCAGCGCGTCCTGCCAGGCGGTGCGTATATGATCGGACTTCTCCAGCGTAGCCGCTGAAAGCGCCATTCGTGAAACCAGCACGTTATGGATGTTCAACCCTGGATCCAGTGACGAAAGTCGCAACAGCGTTCGTCCCAGGATTCCAGCGGAAATCAGCAGCACGACTGCCAGCGCGATTTCTGAGACAACAAAACTTGCGTGCAGACGACGGGATGTTCCGGCAATATTTTTTGAACCGGCGCGCAGTGCGTTTTCAAGCGACCGTGTCGGGATGCGCAAGGCGGGCGCAAGCCCAAAGAGAATTCCGCTGAGCAGAGAAACGGCGAGCGCAAACAAAAGCACGTGCCAGTCCAGATGTACTTCTTCAGCGCGCGGCAAGCTACCCGGCCAGAACCTGACAAAGGGACGCAGGCCAATCGCAGCAAGAGAAATGCCGAGCAACCCTCCCGCCAGTCCCAGCAGTGCGCTTTCTGTAAGACACTGGCGCACCACGCGGCTGCGGCTCGCTCCCAGCGCCACGCGCATGGCAAATTCACGCTCGCGTGACACGGCGCGCGCCAGCAGCAGGTTCGCCACATTGGCGCACGCGATCAGCAGAACCAGGCTCACCGCGCCCAGCAGCAACCACAGCGTCGAGCTCACATCGCCGACGTCAGGCCGAAGCGGCTCTGCTACAAACGTGCGGCCGGCATTGGATTTGGGATACTGTGCAGCCAGCTGAAGGCCGGTCAGCGCCAACTCGCTTTGCGCCTGGGAGAGTCTCGTGCCGGGCTGAAGGCGCGCCACCACATTGATTCCCGCGTGCCGCTCGCGATTTTGCAGCACGGGTGAAGTGTCCTGGCCTATCGGGGTAAAGACGTCCGCTTCATCTTCGTTGAGCCGAAAAGCCGGAGGCGCGACTCCGACAACTGTGTAAGTCTTTTCGTCGTAAACAAGAGGTTTCCCGATCGCATCCGCGCGACCGCCGAATCGGCGCTGCCACAAACCATCGCTGATGATAATGACGGGTGTAGCTCCGAGCCGGTCTTCTTCCGGCAGGAACACGCGGCCATGTTTCAGGCGCACGCCCAGGATCGAGAACAGTTCAGCCGAGATCTCAAACGCGTCAACATACTCCGGATCGCCAGGACCGGCGATAGTGCCTCCACTGTAGCGCCATGCTGCCATCGCAAGAGAATGAGTTTGGTTTTTGCAGTCAAGATAGTTCGGGTAAGCCAGCGACCATAGATTTCCAAACTGCGTTGCCTTTTCCGTTTTTTCCTGCAGCGTGACAAGTCTGTCTGGCTCGGCATACGGCAAAGGCTTGAGCAGCACGCCATTGATGACGGTGAACATCACTGTGGTAGCGCCGCTCCCCAAGGCGAGCGTCAGCAAAGCGACGGCGGCAAAACCCGGCATCCGCCGCAAGGTGCGCAATGCATAGCGCAAGTCCTGCACCAGATGCTCAAGAGCCTTTACGGTATTCCATTGCCACACTTTTTCTCGCACTTGTTGCGGATTGCCCAGCTTGAGGTAGGCTTGGCGACGCGCCTCTTCTGTGGACATTCCGGCGGAAATGTTTTCATCCACCTGATGCGCGATATGCGCCTGTAGCTCTTGCGCCAATTCAGCATCTTCTGTGCGACGTTGAAAGAACCTGCTGATTCCCATCTCCGCTCCTTCCTGAAATTACTCAGCGGCCCGGGCCAGCACGCGGCCAATGGCTTCCACCATCTGCTGCCAGCGGCTGGTTTCAGCCAGCAATTGCTTGCGGCCTTTTACCGTCAGCTTGTAATACTTGGCTTTGCGATTGTTCTCGCTGGCGCCCCAATATGAGCTGACCCAGCCGCGATCCGCCAACCGATGCAACGCGGGATAGAGAGACCCTTGTTCCACCTGCAGCACGTCTTCTGACGTTTGCTCGATCACGCGCGCAATGGTGTGCCCATGCGCTGGCCCCATGATCAGCGTTTGCAGGATGAGCATATCGAGCGTTCCCTGCAACATTTCCTGATTAGTTTGCGGTTTGTTTCTGCCCATGCTGTTCCTTTTTTGACTCCACTCGAATGTCTTGGTGAGTAAGAAAAGTATAGACCACTCGAATGTCTATGGGAATAGGAAGAAACCGTGGATTTCGAGATGGAAAGGCACGGGCCATCGATATGGTTCCAAAATGGACCGCAAAAATTGGCAGTCAGAACTCGCGTTATCCATCTCGTCCAGCCCGTTTCCTTTTCATCCCGGCACCCATTGGCCGATTAATTTCCATTTCCTTGCAACTGAGTAGCTGTTGGAAACGTCCAATCTCCCATAAAGGCACAGCCATGGCCCTCAATCGCGCGTATGAAGAACATGAAGTCACGCCTGAAATACGCCGGATGTACGCAAACATCCGCACCGCATTCGACCTTCCGTATGTTCCCACCGTTTTCAAGCTTTCCGCCGGAATCCCGCAATACCTGAAAGTGGTCTGGCAAGACCTGGAGAGCGTGGTATGCTCCCGCGAGTTTGAGACCGCTGCAAGGGCCTATCAGGAAATCGCGCACTCGGCGGCGATCAGTGGCGGATGGACATTTTCCGACCAGCCGGGCGTGCTCTCCGCCGATAAGTTTTCCAATGCCGATATTCGGGTCATCGGCGGCATTGTTGGCCTTTTCGCCCGCGCCACGGCGCAGATGGCGCTTTTTTCCCGGCTGATGCAACGCGGCTATTCCGGGGGACAAAAGGGAAGAGTGAGCAAGCTAAAGCAGGTCTCGGCCCTGGCGCAGATGGTGCGTGTGCATGTGCCCAATGAGCGTGAAGCCGGCCTTCGCGTCTGGCTGATTTACTCGGACATCAAGAAAACCACCGGAGCCAAGACCGTTTTGAGCCTCTACCGAGCGCTCTCGCCGTTTCCCAGTTATCTGGCTTCGGCGTGGCTTGACGGCAAACGTCTTCTGGCCGAGCCCTCATTCATTACTGCGCGAGAAGAATTAAATCGACGCGCTCGCGCCCTGCTGTCCGGGCTGCCCGTTAGGGACCATCGGGCTATCCTCAAGGATCTTAGCGCCGCACAATGGCGTGAAATTGAAGAGATGGTTGACGGCTCTGCCCAACTGCTGCCGGAATTTACACTCCTCACGTCCGTGTGGCAGCGGTCTTTCCCCAATGCGTCGAGGTTGATTGGGGCGGCATAGGCTTCTTTTTGTCCCGAGTGCACGCGAGGGAACCCTATATGCGCTATGAACTCAAGGCGTATTCCAGATTTCTTGTTTGGTTTAGAAATTGGTGTGAGTCCTTCCACGAAGATGTGTGGTGGACCAATTTCGAGCATGGTAGCTGTAGCGTTCCCTCGCTCCGCTCGGGAATTACAGAAAAGCTAACCCGGCGGCCAGTGCATCTGTCTTCCACCCAGCAGATGCAAATGCAGATGGAAAACTGTCTGGCCCGCGTGCGGCCCCACGTTGTATACGGTGCGAAATCCGTGCTCCAGCTTGCGCTCCTTGGCGATTTTTGCGGCGATCAGATGGGAATAGCCGACAATCTCTGTATCCGCCTCGGTCAGGTGATCGACACCGGCAATGTGTTTCTTGGGGACAATAAGGACGTGCGTCGGCGCGCCGGGTTTGATGTCTTCAAACGCGAAGACCTTCTCATCTTCGTAAACTTTTTTCGACGGTATGGATCCGGCAATGATCTTGCAGAAGAGGCAGTCAGTCATGGGAAAAATGTTATCAGAGCATGCCCAGCAATGGTAAAGCACTTGGCAATTAGCCATTAGCAAGAAACTCAGCTGAAGCAGCCCGCGAGCATTTTTGAAAATGCCGGGCTCTGCTATGGTTGTGCTAACTGCTCTTTGCCAATTGCTAATTGCTACGG
>JASLFF010000446.1 GCA_030150795.1 Terriglobales bacterium
TCCCACCGCGGCAACCTGCATCAGGTAATTCAATGGTTTTTTGAACACGCTGAACGCGTAGACCTGTCCAATGCAAAGGTGAATGGCAAGCGCAGCCACTCTATCGCCAAGCCTGGATTCAGCCGCTGGCTTGTTCCGCCGGCTGCGCTTGCCATTCACCTTTGCATTGGACAGGTCTACGCGTTCAGCGTGTTCAAAAAACCATTGAATTACCTGATGCAGGTTGCCGCGGTGGGAGGCGGACTTAAGGCGCTCCCCGGTGTGGATAGCCCGAACGCTGCGGATTGGAAATTTACCGATCTTGGTTGGATCTTCAGCCTGGCCATTGTTTTCCTGGGTTTGTCTGCGGCTGTGTTTGGCAAATGGCTGGAACGCGCCGGGCCGCGCAAGGCGATGTTCGCATCTGCCGTTTGTTTCTCCAGCGGTTTTTTCATCTCCGCGCTTGGCGTGCAAGTGCATCAGCTCTGGCTCATTTATCTTGGCTATGGCGTGATCGGCGGCATCGGGCTTGGCATTGGCTATATCTCGCCGGTTTCCACGCTGATCAAATGGTTCCCTGACCGCCCGGGCATGGCGACAGGGATGGCCATTATGGGTTTTGGTGGAGGCGCACTCATAGGCTCCCCATTGGCCAGAAACCTCATGGACTCCTTCCGCACCGAGCATGACCTTGGCGTGGAGAAAACCTTCCTGGTGATGGGCGCCATTTATTTTGTCGCGATGATGTTTGGCGTCTTTACCGTTCGAGTGCCTCAGGCGGGATGGAAACCTGAAGGCTGGGTTGCACCCGCCAAGCCCAGGGCCCTTGTGACGGCGCATAACGTTGAAGTCAACGCGGCCTTTGGGACCCTGCAATTCTGGCTGCTCTGGATTGTGTTGTGCATGAACGTAACCGCCGGTATTGGCATCCTGGAACAAGCGTCTCCCATGATTCAGGAGCTGTTCCGGGGCAGAATTACCGCGGGCGCAGCGGCCGGTTTTGTGGCTTTGCTGAGCCTGTTCAATATGGGCGGACGGTTTATCTGGTCCAGCGTCTCTGACTATATTGGGCGCAAGAATACGTATTATGTGTTCTTTGTGCTGGGTATAGTCCTTTATTACCTTGCGCCGCGCACGGGCGCCAGCGGCCTGAACAGCATCCCGCTCTTCGTGATCATCTCCGCTGTGATTGTCAGCATGTATGGCGGAGGGTTTGCAACGGTGCCGGCATACCTGCGAGACCTGTTCGGTACGATGGAAGTCGGAGCAATCCACGGTCGCCTGCTCACCGCATGGTCTGCTGCCGGCATCTTTGGCCCGGTGCTGGTCAACTACATCCGCGAGTATGAAAAGAACCACGGCGTTGCGCTTGCCGATTCTTATTCGACGGTTCTTTACGTCATGGTGGGATTGCTGGTGGTTGGACTCTTGGCGAATTTGGCGGTGAAGCCGGTAGATTCCAAGTATTGGTACAAGGCAGAAAACATTGACAATAGCGTAGCCGTGCCGAGTCCGGCAGCAAGTGCGTAGCTAAAAGCAGAAGGAGCACAAAGATGGATCAAGTCAAAAAAACACCTGTAGCGCTCGTTGCATTAGCATGGCTGCTTGTCGGAATTCCGTGGGGATGGGGAGTCGCCCAGCTCTGGAAAAACGCACAGAAGCTTTTTCAGTCTCCGCCGCCCGCAACCGCGCCGGCGACGACTGCGCCTGCCAGGGCCCCCAGCAACAAGTAAGCTGATGTGGGAGGGCGGGAGGTCCGCGAGTAAAGGTAGTAACCTCTACCTACCCTGCGGACTCAAGGCTAAAGTGCTACGATTCTGTATAGAGTGCATTTGAGGGCATTATGCCTATTCCATTCAAAGGCCGTTTGACCCAGCCGTTGGTCCGCGAAAACGGCGGGCATCGTCCTGCCACGTGGGACGAGGCCCTGGACCGTATTACCGCGGCCTTCAAGAAATCTATTGCCAAGAATGACCCGCGCGATTTCGGAATGTTCAGCTGCTCGAAAACCACTAACGAACTGAACTACACGGCGCAGAAATTTGTCCGGTCAGTAATAGGGACAAACAATATCGATAGCTGTAACCGAACTTGACACGCGCCCAGCGTCGCCGGTCTGGCGGCGGTCTTCGGGGCGGGCGGCGGCACCAGTTCGTATCGTGAAGCTGAAGATGCTGACGTGATCCTGCTTTGGGGTTCCAATGCTCGGGAAACGCACCCAATCTTTTTCCATCATGTGCTCAAGGGCATTCACAACGGCGCAAAGCTGTATGTGATCGATCCCCGCCGTACCAGCTCCGCGCAATGGGCGGACACGTGGCTTGGTCTCGATGTAGGCTCTGACATTTATCTGGCCAACGCCATGGCGCGCGAAATTATCAACTCCGGCCTGGCGAACACAAAATTCATTGAGCATGCCACCAGCGGATTTGAGGCGTATCGCGACCACGTGCAGAAGTTCACGCTGGAGCGCGCCGAATGCGAAACCGGAGTTCCAGCAGCGGCCATCAAGCAGGTGGCGCACGCATATGCCGGCGCAGGCCGTGCTCAGCTCTGCTGGACGCTTGGAATTACCGAGCACCACAACGCTGTTGACAATGTGGTGGCGCTCATCAACCTGGCCCTGCTCACCGGCCATGTAGGCCGATACGGAAGCGGCGTCTGTCCGCTGCGCGGGCAGAACAACGTCCAGGGCGGCGGTGACATGGGCGCGATTCCAGACCGCCTGCCAGGCTTCCAGCATGTTGAAAATGACGCGCTGCGCGCCAAATTTGAAAAAACCTGGGGCACAAAGATTCCGGCCAAGAAGGGCTGGCACATTAGCCACATGCTGGACGCAATGGAGCGCGGCGAACTCACAACGCTTTACTGCCTGGGCGAGAACCCTGCTGACTCTGAGGCTGATCGCCATCGCGCACTCAAGCTGCTGAGCGGCCTGGAATTCATGGTTGTGCAGGACCTCTTCTATACCAAAACGGCTGAACTGGCGGACGTAGTTTTGCCGGGTTCGGCAGGCTGGTGCGAGAGTGAAGGAACGGTTACTTCCAGCGAGCGCCGCGTACAGCGCGTTCGCGCCGCTGTGCCCATGCCGCCGGGTGTGCGCGACGATACTGAAATCATCTTTGATCTTGCTCGCCGTCTGGGCTACAACTGGGGAGAGCCCAAGGCGGAATGCATCTGGAACGAACTTCGGTCGCTCAGCCCGATGAACGCCGGCATGAGTTATGCGCGGCTGGAAGAACATGGCGGCCTGCAATGGCCTTGCTATGACGAGCAGCACCCCGGCGAAATGTTTTTGCATGGCCGGCTGTGGCACGATCCTTTGATCGGCCCGCGCGCTCCGTTCAGCGTGGTTGAATCTGCGGAGCCGGTGGACGCGCTTGATCCGCAGTTTCCTATTCGACTCACTACCGGCCGGCGGCTTGATTCGTACAATACCGGCGTTCAAAGCGGATATCTGTTATCGCCGTTGCGCAATGGAGAAACGATCGATCTTTCACCAACGGATGGCCGCCAGTACAATGTGCGCGAAGGTGAAAAGGTGCGCGTGACTTCGCGCCGAGGCTCGGTGGTTGCGCCGGTGCGGTTTGATTCCGGCTTGCGTCCCGGCTTGGCGTTTCTTACCATGCATTTCCCCGATCAAGTCGCTACCAACGATCTCACAATCGATGCGGTCGATCCCCGGTCTGGGACCTCGGAATTCAAGGCGACCGCCATCCGCATTGAAAAGTGTCTGGAGCAATAATTGGACCTTCATCTCACCGGCGACCGCCCCACACCTGAAGAAAAAGCCGCTGTTGATTTTGAATTGGGCAGCACGCCGGAGTCCGTCTGGGAAGGTGGAGCGCCAACCGAAGGCACTGATACGTGGTCTTCAAGCGGCGGGAACCACAAAGCAAAATCGCAGCGCCATCTTTTGCTCCCGGTGCTGCATGCCATCCAGAACCGTATTGGCTGGATCAGCCACGGAGCCATGAACTACACGGCGCTCAGGCTCGATATACCGCCGGCGGAAGTGTATGGCGTGGCTTCTTTCTACGGAATGTTCTCTCTGCAGCCGCGTCCCGCCGTGGTGGCTCACGTTTGCGATGACATTGCCTGCATGACGCGCGGCTCAGAAGAACTTTGCGACCAAGTGGACACGCGCCTTGGGCCTGAAAACTTGCCGTGCGCCGGAGGTCGGGCGATGTGGGTGCGCAGTAATTGTCTCGGCTTATGTGAGCGCGCGCCGGCTGCTCTGGTAGTCAAGGCAGGACTGAAGCCACAACAGCGCGTGCTTGCGCCTGCCACTCCGGAACGTATCCAGTCATTGATTACTGATGCCGCGAATGATGTGATGCCGGCCGCGCCTGACGTGCTTAACGCGCAGATGTCTGTTCCGCAGGAAGGTTCGCCAAAACTGGTCCTTTTGCGCCGGGTGGGCAAGAACAACGCGCCTGAACTCGATGGCTACCAGCGCCTGGGCGGTTATGAGGCGCTGCGCAAGGCCTTTGATCTTGGCCCTGAAGGCGTGTTGCGTGAGATGAATGCGTCCAAGCTGCTTGGCCGTGGCGGCGCGGCATTTCCGGCGGCGAAGAAGTGGGAAGCTTTGCACTTGCAGCGCGATCTGCTGAAATCCGATCCTGCGCGCAAGCATTATTTGATCTGCAATGCCGACGAATCTGAGCCCGGCACTTTCAAAGACCGGCTGATCATGGAAGGCGATCCTTTTGCGGTCTTGGAAGGCATGACAATTGCAGCGCTGGCCACCGGCGCTGAGCGCGGCTACATATACTTGCGTGGAGAATATCCATTTGCAGCACAACGTCTCGCTACGGCCATCGAGGCCGCGCGCTGGGAAGGCTTTTTGGGCCAGAACATTCTGGGCAGCGGCTTGAGTTTCGATATTGAACTGCGCCGTGGCGCGGGCGCTTACATCTGTGGTGAAGAAACAGCGCTGTTCAATTCCATTGAAGGACATCGCGGCGAGCCGCGCAACAAGCCGCCTTTTCCCACGCAGGCGGGTCTCTTTCGCCAGCCGACCGCCGTCAATAATGTTGAAACGCTCATTAATGTTCCTGTGATCATCAATCAAGGCGGCGCGGCTTACGCAAGCGTGGGCACGGAGAGTTCTACAGGCCCGCGGCTGTTTTGCCTTTGCGGACACGTAGCGCGTCCCGGAATTTATGAAGCGCCCATGGGAACCACGTTGCGGCAGTTGCTGACCATGGCAGGCGGTGTCGCAGGCACCGGCCGTTTGCAGGCAATTTTGCTGGGCGGAGCAGCCGGAACATTTATCTCGCCGAAAGAGATTGATGTTCCTTTGACCTTTGAAGGCACGCGAGCCATCGGCGCTACGCTGGGATCAGGCGTGGTGATGTTGTTTGATGACAGCGTTGACCTCAAGCGCATTCTGCTGCGTATTGCCGCGTTCTTCCGTCATGAAACCTGCGGACAATGCGTGCCCTGCCGCGTTGGCGTGGTGCGCCAGCAGGAAGCGTTGCAGCGGCTTGTCGATAATCGTCCGCTGGGATCGAAGGCGGAGGAGTTGGTGATGCTAAAAGAGATGGCGCAGGCCATGCGCGATGCTTCCATCTGCGGCCTGGGACAGACAGCCGCTAGCGCGCTGGAATCTGTATTGCAAAGGTGGAATGTATTCGCATGAAAGAGACCACACCAACCATGGGGCAAACAGAATCACAGGAGTTGGCTCCTGCCCCGCTGAAACCAATTCCACCAGGCCCCGTGCCGCAAGCGCCGCCGCCGCGCGAGCGCAGGATGATTGAGATCACCATTGACGGCCAGCCGGTTTCAGTGCCGGAAGGCTCAACCATTCTGGAAGCTGCGCGCAAGCTCGGTATCGATACGCCAACGCTCTGTTTTCTTGAAAGCCTTACGCCGGTCAACGTCTGCCGCGTCTGCGTGGTTGAGATGGAAGGCTCGCGCACGCTGGTTCCCGCGTGCTCACGCAAGGTTGAGCCAAAGATGGCCATCAAGACGGACTCAGAACGCGTGCGTCTTTCACGGCGTATGGTGCTGGAATTTCTGGGGTCTTCAGTGGACGTTTCTACCGCGCCGCAGTTTGCCGGTTACATGGAACGGTACGACGCCAAGCCGGAGCGTTTTGGGCGCAATGCCGATACGGTAGAGCAGCCCGTAAAGATCGATAACGATCTTTACGTTCGCGACTACTCAAAATGCATTCTCTGTTACAAGTGCGTGGAAGCGTGCGGCGTGGATGCGC
>JASLFF010000464.1 GCA_030150795.1 Terriglobales bacterium
ACAAAATCCGTTCCCGCATAAGCTGGAGGTTTGCCGGGAGTGCCGGATACCCATCGAACTCGTCCGGCATCACTTAATTCCTCGGGAGGGGAGAGAGGCTGGTATTTGAAATCTGGATGTGTTGCTTTTATCACACCAGCAATACGATCAATCTCGTCACGGCCTCGGTAGATGCCTCCGTTGGGATCGTAGAACACACCATCTTCATTCCAGATGTCGTCGATGGCCGCGCGCCGACGCACGGGATTATTTTCGCCAAATACGTCGCTCAGATTACGAAGCAGCAAGGTGGATATGCTGTAGGACATGACTTGTCTCCTCTAGGCAATCGGGCCTCGCTATCCAGATGCACACACCGAAGGAAAGTTGCAGAAAGACGCTGTGTGCTGATTGTTCAAATCATTTTACGGTCGCAATCCGGCGTTTACACTCAGAGCCGAGATCACTCTTGCGGGCTGAGATGGGAAAGATTCCACCGCAGCCGTGTCAAGATTCAGCTTCGCATCGCCGCAAAGGAAAAATTCATGAAGACCTTCCCGCTTTCGTTGGTCCCATCATGATTCGCGCTTCGGCTCACCGCCCATGGCCGGGCTGAATAAGAAGTCATGGAACTCCCCGGTCATCCATTCAGGCGCAACAGAGTGGCAATCTGCGCCCAGTGGCGCATTTCGTGCACCAGCACATGAACAATGATTTTCTTGGGAGTCACTCTCAGCACGGAATTCATCAGCTTGAACTCGAAAGGGACATCCCATTTCTCGGACGGAAACGCTTCAACAAAATCCTTCAGCTCCCGTCGGCTTTCGTGACCGAACTGAAAAAGCGCTTCCAGATTATCCACCGGAGCAGCAGGGTTGTCGGTTTCCCCGGTTCCGAGCCTTCCTTCATCGCGTTCTTGAAATGTCGGATGCCGTCGCCCAACCCCTTGCCCGCTCATTTCATTGTTTCTCTGAAATTGACTCCGCGTCACCAGAGAGTCCCGCCATCTCAGCGCCAAGTAGCTGCATCATTATTTACTGGAATCGATAGTAGGAGTGGCAGGAGTTCTGGACACATCTTACTTCCCCGACGTTCCGCTGCTAACTTCTTCAAGGAGACATCCCGTGCGCAAGATCCACCCGATGTATTTTCTGCTGCTTTCTGCCGTCCTGTTCGCTTCTTCAGCATCCGTTGCCCAAACTTACCAGAACCTCGTCCCTCCCGCGGGAATTGCCACCAGCGCCGGTGAGCCTTCCATTGGCGTGAATTGGAATACCGGCGAAATCCTCTTTGAGGCCGGCCTGGAAACAGATCGCGTTACCATCAATGGCGCTTCAGCCACATGGGAAAACGTAAGCTCTCCGGAAACATCTGAGCTGTCTTTGGACCCGATTCTCTTCACTGACCACGCCACCGGCCGCACTCTGGTCTCGCAACTTGCAGGCGCGTGCAGTCTCTCTTCATTTACTGATAATGACGGAACCAGCTATACACCCGCGGTGGGATGCGGACTTCCCGCTGGAATCGATCACCAAACAATTGGCGGCGGCCCGTTCGCTCCCAGCCTTGTACCTCAGTTGCCGCCACCGGTGGGATATCAGCATGCAATTTATTACTGCTCCCAGGATGTGATTGATGCTTCCTGCGCCATCAGCCTGAACGGCGGACTCACCTACGGCCCTGCCGTGCCGATTTACACACTCGCCGATTGCGGCGGCTTGCATGGGCACATCAAAGTGGGCCCCGACGGCACTGCATATGTTCCCAACAAGAATTGCGGAAGCGGAAATGCCGCGGTGGTCTCCTCCGGAAACAATGGCGCTACCTGGACGATCCATACTGTTCCCGGCAGCACGTCTGGCGATAGCGATCCTTCTGTTGCCATTGCTTCAGACAATACCGTCTATTTCGGCTGGCACGGCGGCAACGGTCATCCCATGGTCGCGGTTTCTCACGATCACGGCGCAACCTGGACGAACAGCACTGACGTTGGAACAGCGCTTGGTATCCAGAACGTTGCCTTCCCTGCCATGGTTGCAGGCGACGGTAACCGCGCCGCGCTCGCTTTCCTCGGCACACCCACAGGCGGCGATGCCCAGGACACGGCAAACTTCACCGGCATCTGGCATCTCTATGTCGCGCATACGTTCGATGGCGGCGCAACATGGACTTTAATAGATGCCACTCCTAACGATCCAGTCCAGCGCGGTTCTATTTGCTTGGCTGGAACCACCTGCGGCAATGATCGCAATCTGCTCGACTTCATTGATGCCACCTTGGACAAGCAAGGGCGTGTTCTGGTTGGATACGCCGACGGATGCATCGGCGCATGTATCGCCACCGGTCCTAATTCCTTTAGCGCACAGGGCACCATTGCACGTCAGGCTACAGGGAAAGGCTTATTCGCAGCTTTTGATGGAACGTTTTAAGCGGGGAACGACCGCTCACTATAAGTAAGGACGCTTTCGCAATTCAGGAATCACAATGAATTGTGGGAGCGTCCGAACTTAAAGTTCGGCAGCGATCATTCCGCAGCCGCATAACGCAGAACAGCGACCGGCGCTTCAGCGCAGACCGTGCAGAATCTTTTATGCCGATGGAAAGCTTCGTCGGCTTCACGGTGGGTTTCTCCCAGGACTTCTATCTGCTTCATCTCACGATCGTCTTTTTTAGTGCTGGAAAAAAACTCCAACAGTCGGGCTTTAAACACCTCGTCCGCCTGGGACGCCCTGGTAAAGAGGTCCCTCCCGCGCTTGCATAGCTGTGGGTGCATGGCGGTGATTTTCGCGCCGGTGGGGATTGAAGTCCATAGGCTTTACAGGCTTTTTACATCGAGACTGCGGGGAATTTACTTTGCTGAGGAGACTGGATAACCGGGGCGGTTTCAGGCGACGAACTTATAGCCCAGGCCCGGTACCGTCACGATCATAGCGGGCTGCTTGGGATCTTTTTCCAGTTTCTGGCGCAGGCTGCCCACGTGTACATCCACAGTGCGCGTAAACGTTTCTTCGCTGTAACCCCAGACTTCTTTGAGCAGCACTTCGCGGGACAACGTAGTGCCTGGATTTTGAGCAAAGTAGCGCAGCAGGCGGAATTCGCGCGCGGAAAGCGGCAGTATCTTGTCGTCGCGTGAAACGGTTGTGCCTTTCAAATCGATTCGCACCGGGCCAAACTGCAACACGTCCGCTTCTTTAGGATGGACTGCGCCGCGGCGTATCTGCGCCTCAATACGCGCCAGAAGTTCCAGCACTTCAAAAGGCTTGGTAACGTAATCGTCGGCGCCGATTTTCAGTCCCAGGACTTTGTCCACCAACTGGCCGCGCGCCGTAAGCATAATGATGGGCGTTGCGATACCTGCTTTGCGGACGTCGCGGCAAACGTCATTCCCGTTCTTCTTCGGCAACATCACATCCAGGATCACGAGGTCATATGCGCCTTCAATGGCCTTGCGCAGCCCTTCTTCTCCATCGGATGCCGTATCCAGCGCGTATCCTTCCGCCTTGAGCCGGTCGGAAAGCGTCATGCGCAGGTCTTCTTCGTCCTCTACTAATAGGATTCGTTCGGTCATGAGGAGAAGCCTGGTTCCGCGCCGGCCGGTTTGTCCGCCGCGCCTTGCGTCTCTTCCGCTTTGCGTTCCTGCGTTACCGGCAGATGGATGCTAAAGGCGCTTCCCTTGCCCAGTTCGCTGCTAGCAGTGACCCTGCCTCCCATGGCTTCCACAATGGTCCGCGCCAGCGGCAAACCCAATCCTGTGCCATGGATTCCAGATTCGCTTACCGCCGGACTGCGATAGAACGGTTCAAAGATCTGTTTGATCTCGTCTTTGCTAATGCCGATCCCCCTGTCTTCCACTGTAAGTTTCACTTCCTCTATACGCCCATTGCCTTTCACTGCCGCAGCTGAAATTCGCAGCCAGCGGTTCTCGCCGCCATATTTCACGGCGTTGGTAATCAGGTTCTGCAAGCTGCGCACCAAAGCGGTGAAATCAGCGTTCACCGTCGGCAATCCGCTTTCAATCCGCCGTTCCACTGTAAATCCTGCCGCTGCCACCTCAGAGCTTGTTCCCTCCAGCGCTGCGTCAATCACTTCTGAAATGTTTATTTGTCCGTGTCCCAGGCTGCGTTGCGGTTGCTGCGTCGCAGCAAAGAGCAAGACCTGCTCCACCAACTGCGTCAACTGCCGGCTCTGCTTCACGATCGTATTGCCATAGCGTACCAATTGCTGCTTGTCTTCCACCACACCATGGGCAATATTCTCCGCCGCCGATGAGATTACAGCCAGCGGTGTCCGCAACTCATGCGAGACGCCTGCCACAAAGTCCATCTGCAATCTGGCCAGCCTGCGCGCTCGTTGGCTGGCTACAACAATCAGGCCCATGGTTATGGCTAAAACTCCCAGCACGCCAAAGCTTGCCATCAGGTTGCGCCGTCTCAGCGCACCCACTGCCGCTTCCACTGATCCGCTTTTATGAGTGGCCGTGACCTGCCACATGTCCTGGCTCTGAGCGTAATGAAATGGATCAAATCTGGGCAGGCGCTCAAGCGCCGCCATGTGCTGCTCGTCCGATTGCTGCGCGTGATCGCCGGCCCGGGGCCGCGCCGGCGCAGAAAAAAATTCCATCCCGGCATTTGGCGGCCCGCCATGCCCAAACGGCGGCCCAAAGAGATTCAAGGCGGCGTCCACCGGAGAGCTCTTCTCTTCGCCCGATCCCGGCCCGGAAGAATAAAGCACGCATTCTCCATCGTTGCCAACAGCCTTCACCGCCACGTAATAGTCCATTGCCGATGAACTGCCGAAGGACTTTTGCGCCAGCTCCGGGAAAATCTCTTTTTCCAGCACGCGCGGATTCAACTGGATGATCAGCCACGTAACCTGTGCCGTGTCTACGGGCTCACTTAATGACGCGTGCCCCCGGATGGGATAAACAATGGCCGGTATTGATTGGTCGATGGCCCACGGCATCATCATTTCCTGCATGCGTCCGCGCATGGCAGCCCCTCGGTCGTCGCCGTGGCCGCCAAAGTTTCTCTGACGTCTAAACTCAGAATGATGATGTCCATCACGTGCGTTAGGGCTTCCATCTGGCGGATGGTGCGCCGTAGTGATTTCCAATAACCGTTGCTGCATTGGATCAAATTCGGCCGGCCATGCAGTCCGCTCAAACTGGCTGCTGGCTGGGTCGAACCGCAACGGTTTCTGGTGCGTTGGATCAGCCCAGAGATAGATGTGTGAAACCAGGTTTGGATGCGCTGCGGTCTGTTGCAGGCGATGAAATTGTTCGTTCAGCTCTGCGGCATTCACCGTGCCGGAACTTTCTGCAACAGTCCTGATCTCAACTGCAACCGCGCCTAGTTCATGGGAAAGGTCCTGCCGGAAACTCGTGAGTGAGACATGCAGGTTGGCGAGCATTTGCGCCCGTGTGGCATCGCTTACCTGTCCGCTCCACCGATATTGCAATACAGCCAGACCCACCAACACTGCCGCCATCGCGGGCATGGCTACCCATCGGAGAAGACGTTCTCTGGCTTGTGGTCTATTCATTCAATTTCAACTTGGGGGAAACAGTTGGCGTTGCCGGATCACAGTTCCGCGCCGATTCTCGCCTCATTAGATTATATGTCCGCCTCACGCTCCCGCTGGGATCGGCTCTACTCGCGGGCTTGGCCGCAGAGGCCGCTGCAGCAACGCGCTGAGCTCCCGCAGGAATCGAGGCTTGTAAATGACCGCCTTCGCTCCGCATCCGGCGCACGCCGCGCGAAACCGCGGGCTCGTGTCCATGGACATCAGGATGACCTCGGTTGCAGGAGCCATCTGGGACAACATCAGGGCTGTTCTTAGCCCGCTCATCCCGGGCATGTCCGCATCCATTACAACCAGATCTGGTTTCAGTTCCAGCACCGCATCCACCGCTTGCGTGCCACTCTCTGCCCTGCCGGCCACTTCAACCACATCATGATGCTCCAGCAGAGAGCAGATGGCGTGCAGAATTGTCTCGGAATCATCTACCACCAGCGCTTTTTTTCTGATGGGCGCCAAAGGAACTGGTTCCAGTGTCTGCGTTCGAATTGCTAATGATCCTAGAGACATACAGCACCTCGTCCCGAATTTACGTAACTTAACTTAACTTACCTAACTTAAAGATTAATCAGACTTTGAGTTGGCTGAAGTAAACAAGCCGACAAGGGTTTGTAAAGTTCTTGTAAAGAGCCCCTACTAGCTGGTTTAGTGCCGTAATGCAACGCAGAAAGCAGATATCAAGGACAGGACACCCTGCGAAAAACCAGGGAAAACACAGGCTGTCCCGTCCTTCGTCGCGGCGCGCCAATCCTAGAAAGAAGCGCCTAGGGGCGGACCGCCTGGGCCACCGTGCCCGAAACCGCGCCCGCGCATGCCCATGCCATGATGTTTGCTTTCAAGAGCGTTCATCTTGGTCTGCTGGTCAGGGGTAAGTGTCTGGTAAAACGCAGCTTGCGCC
>JASLFF010000568.1 GCA_030150795.1 Terriglobales bacterium
TCCTCCCTGAAAACCCCAAATCCCGCCAAAATGCCCCACTCCAGATTCTTGTTCCATCCAGCTACTTACGGTTGTCTAAGTTCATGTAAGGGAAAGGACACCTGTGGCAGCTCAATCAACATCTGTGGCTTCAATGTATCCGGCGGCGGAGACGGCCAGGGACGAGGCAATTGCTATAATCCCGCAAATGGGCTGGCAGGAGCTTACGGACGAGGCGCTGATCGCCCGGTATCGCGCGGAAGCCGGCCAGGTGCAAGCGGAGCAGTACCTGAATGAGCTTTTCCGCCGCCACCACGTAAAGGTGGCGCGCTGGTGTTTGTCGGTCACAGGGGACCGTGAGTCGGCGGCAGATCTGGCCCAGGAAATCTGCGTTAAAGCCTACCAAAACCTGGCTTACTTTAAAGGTCAATCCAAGTTTTCTACCTGGCTCTATTCCATTACCCGCAATCACTGCCTCAACGCAGTAAGGTCCAGAGCGAGCGCCCCGCAGACGGACTCTGACGAACTGGTGATGGACACGCTGCCGGACGTTAAAGACAGCCCGCTGGCGGCGGTGGAGCGGAAGCAACAGGCCGACATTGCGCGGCAGCTAATTAATGAGACGCTGGAAGAGACCGAGAAAGCCGTTTTTACCATGCACTTTGGGGAAGAGCTTCCGCTGGACGTGATTACGCGCATGCTCAACCTGACGAACGCCAGCGGAGCGAAAGCTTACCTGGTAAGCGCCAAAAGAAAACTGGATAAAGCAGCAAAACGCTGGCAGGCAAGAGCATAAAACCTCAGGAGAATTGTCATGGCCGACAATACAAACACCGCAAAGATTTGGCAGGAAGCAGCAGCCGAAACCAAAGACTGCCTGCCGCTGGAAGTGCTGGAGCGGATGGTGGACAACACGTCCCGCGATGCGAAGGCCGCGGCACACCTGGCGGGCTGCGCGCACTGCCAGACGGAACTGGCCATGCTGAAGAACTTTGAACAGTCCACTCCTTCCGCTGATGAAGGCGCAGCTGTGGCCTGGATTGCCGCACAGTTAGAGCGCCAGCAGAATGCTCCTGCGGCGCAGCAGAAAGTTGTCCGCGTTCCCTTCTGGCGAATGATGTTCCGCGTGCCCTATCTGGCCGGAGCAGCGGCGCTGGCTGCTGTGCTGATCGTCGGAATCTCTCTTTACCACGGAAATTCAGATGGACCCGGCAAGATCAATCCCGGTCTGGGCAATGGACAATTCCGCAGCGGTGCTATTCACCTTGTGAGTCCGATTGCAGAACAGAGCAGTGCACCGGTTGAATTCCGCTGGGACGCAGTCCAAGGCGCAAGCAGCTACACAGTGGAACTGAAAGACGTTGCGGGAATCACGCTGGCCACAGCCAAGTCATCGCAGAACGTGCTGCCGGTAACGCCGGAGATGAAAGCCAACATGGTTTCCGAAAAACCGCTCAAGTGGAAAGTAACGGCTCTTGACGCGGCAGGAACAGAGATCGCAAATTCAAGCACGGAGCAGTTCAAGGTGAAGTAGGTTTTCACTTTTAGCTAAAGCATTTTCACGTGAATGTGAACCATTACGGGGTGGAGCAGGCATTCATGCCTGCGGTACTCTGCAATTAAATGCTGGGCTTTAGCCCCTGAGGTTTTGCTCTCCGAGTTTGGTAACTTCGAAGTCGTTTTTCGTTTGCGACGATCAGGCGGTTTGAGCGGCAAGCCTTTTCTTCCGCCGCGCACGAAAGTAAATGAACACAGCAAGAGCAATGATCGGCACGGGAATGGCCAGCACCTGCCACGGAATGAAGCGTGGAACAGGCTCCGAGCCATCGCCATTGAGCACAAAAGCGGCCCAGTATCGAGGATGGCTGAACTCTGTCCCAGAATGCAGAAATTCCAGCTTGGTCAACCGCAGCGCTTCTGCCTTCGACAGATGCTTCTTCAGCAGGTAGAAATAGAAGTGCTGCATGAATTGTGATGTTGGCCCATCTGGAACACGCCACAGCGTAGTCAGGGCAGAACGCGATCCCGCAGCCAGCAACGCGCGGCTGAAGGCTTGAATGCCTTCACCGGGGACAAGGCGTCCGCGCTCAGTGTCACAGGCGGAAAGCGTGGCCAGGCTGGTGCCGCGAAGATCGAGATCGTAAAGTTCTTTGAGAAATAAATAGCTGTTCGGCTGGCCCGGTTCGTCCGGTGAAAAGAGAAGACGCGAACGCTCAGCATCGTCCATGTCCGCCACGGCGTGCGTGCTCACGTGCAGCAGCGCAGCGCCAGAATGCGCGGACGCAAAGAATGTCTGCTTGCGATCGTCTGCGCCGAGAAACAGTTTGCTTCGACCGGCGCTCATGCGTGCAATGCCGCGAATTTCGTCTCCCGATGCAGGCAGCGATCCGCTAATCTCTCCGCGAGGCACGCTGGTGAGCGAGCTTTCACCGCCGCCAATAACCGCGGGGTCGCCAAAGCCGGCGAGTTGCTGCTGCCACGGCCAGCGGATTGCTGAAGCGTTTTGCCTCGCGCCACGCAGCAGCAGGACGGCACTGGGCATGTACGTGACATCGCGGCTTTCAAGCAAGGGCTTGCCAGAAGCAGTGGGCAACAGTTCGATGGGCAGCAGACTGAGAAAACCATCAGGAACAATCAGCACATGCGAATAACTGGCTTGGGTGAGCGGCGCGACGTTGTGCAGCAGTACACTGCTGATTTTTTGAAAATCTTTTTGCCAGTCGTTGCTGAGGTTTTCAGGAAGGTCAGTAACGAAGCGCTGGAAGGCATCCATTTCAGCGGCGGAGAAATGGCTTTGAGAGATTCCCGCCGAATCGCGCGTTACCCACACCGTCGCCAGATCTTCAGCTCCGGCCCAGAATTCAATCAGCGCGGTCTGTGGACCGAGTCGCGCCTGAATGAAACGAAGAGTGATCGCTTCGGGCGAAAGCTTGTCGCCAAAAAATCGGTCTTGAAAGACGCGGGACCGGCTGCGCTCCATGAACTCAAACGCACCGGCGGCATCGTTGCGTTCCAGAAGGATCTTGATAAGCGCATCGTAAACATCGCGCTTATCGGCAAGAAAATCCGCTTTCAAACGCGAGAGCTGCAACTGCGAGCGCAAGCTTTCAATCCGCCGGATGGCATCGCGGAATTTTGCCTCCGCGGCATCGCGTTGGCCGTTCTTCAGCGCGATCTTGCCCAGAGCGTTCACGGCTTTCCATTGCTCTTCCACCGTGCCAAGCTTGTCTGCTTCTGCCAGCGCTGCCGTGAATTCCTTCTCCGCTTCCGGCAGCTTATTCATGCGATAAAGTGTCTCTCCACGATAGAGCAGCGCCTGCATGGCTTCACGCTGGCTTTTCGTCTGTACGGCCAGAGTGTGAACGCGGTCAAACGTCTTCAGGGCATCCTGCAACCGTCCAAGGTCCAGCGCCAGCACGATGCCGCTGTTCTTCAGGACTCCCAGTTCGCCGTCGATATCCTTCTCTTTCGCATAGTACTCGTCCGCATAGCCATAGAACTGAAGCGCCTGTTTCGCGTCGCCCAGGCGGCGATAAGCTGCGCCCATGTTGGCGTTCAAGTGGCCCAGATCGCGCGGCGTGGTGTTTTCAGGACGGGCAAGAATGTCGTTATAAATCTTGATGGCGCGCTGATCGTTGCCCAGCTTTTGATACAGCGTGCCCAGGTTCAGCAGCGTAAGCTGGCGCCACGTTGCGCTCCATGGCTCTGACGCCGATTTCTGGACGTATTGCAGCGCAGATTCATAGGCTCGCAAGCCTTCAGAATACTTTGCCTGGTAGTAATACAGGATGCCTAGATTGTTGAGCACCAGCACGGCGGTTTGCGCGTTGCCAGTCTCTGCCGTCAATTTCAATCCCAGGTCAAGCTCGGCTGCGGCTTCTGGGTAATTGCCCGCGTTGGAGAGAGCGAGCCCGACATCGTCATGGGCCAGCGCCTCGCAGTTTTTGTCCTGCATCTTCCGGCAGGCAGCAGCGCTCTCGCGGGAAAATTCCACCGCGCGGGAATATTCGCCAGCCATGGTTGCGATGTTGCTAAGGTTATTGAGCGTATCAACCAATTCGGGGCTGGGAGGCTGCGATCGTAGAGGCGTCAGCACCGACTCATAAATTTTCCGCGCTTCCTCAGAAGATCCGGCGTCACGCAGGGAGTTGGCTTTCTCAATCTGCGCTTTGTACTGGCCGTCAGCCGCCGATGTCGATTGGCACATAGCGCCGCCGGAGGCGACCAGTAGCAGCCCCAACACGAAAAAGTGAATGATGGTTTTCTTGGCCACCTTGTTTAGAAGAGTATATGTGAAGATTGCAGCAGAGAGTCGCCCCCTGGAACAGCTCAGACCGCCAAGCACATCTGCCGAGAGACCATGAATCTGAAAGCAGGCGTCCGGGAAACGTTGGTCGGAAATGCGAAAAGTGGCCGTAAGGCTAAATGTAGAACCCCGACTGGTTCCCTGACATCCTTTAACAGGTTGCAGCAGCGCTGCTGGGACGAATAATACTTGGCAGCTCTCGTAGGGCAGAGTTTCAATGTGATTCTGCTTGCGTGGACCATAAGGAAGGGGAATTGCTCTCATGTTCACTGGTTTGACCCTCACGTTCCTGAAGCAATTCGGAATTGGTCTCTATTTAACGTTTCCGCTTTTGCTGAGCCTTGCGGTGCTCATAACGCTATTAGGGCAATTTGTGGGGATGAAGGAAGGCTGGTCGCGGTTCGACAGTTTTTATTGGTCCTTCATCACTGGAACTACAGTCGGATACGGCGACTTACGGCCCACCAAACACGGATCAAGGATTTTTGCAGTCTTGATCGCCTTTCTGGGACTCGTGCTCAGCGGCATCATTATTGCCGTCGCGGTAAACGCCGCAACACTGGCTTTGAAGACTGCTCGGTAAATGCGCTGACGTAGCGTACTATGGTGCACTGAAACTGCATCAACAAGGCACCATCTATGACATCGGAAGGACACCTCTTGCTTTTGGGATTCCACACTCACTGAGCAAAAACTTTGAAAAACAAAGTGGTGTAACAGTTTGCCTGCTTCAAGCACTAAGAACATATAGCCCCTGTGTTGATCCAGTTCGGAAGCAGCAAGAGAAAGCCAGGGTTGGAAGATGGTACGCCGGCAGTTTACCTGGCGATTGGGGCGCCTTTTTAAAGTTCTTATGGAGGTATCTAATGCCAGGAACCGCTACTCGCAAATCCCAGGGTCGGACCACCCGCGTGGTGACCCCGGACGTTTTTAAGCAAGTCTATGACTCGCCCTTGTCCCTGCCCGGCAAACACCGCTGGGTCACCAACGATGAAGATGTGCGTCGAATTGAGAAGTTGCTGGGCATACCGCAGCGTAGCGTCGGCGCACCGCTTTGGGTCAGTGGCGACACTCGCAAGTGCCCAAACTGCGGACGGGAGACCAATTGGCTCGACATTGTTTCCTCTGCACTGACAAAGACCCACCAAAAAGAGCTCCTGGTTACGGTGATCCTGGGCGAGCGGAAGTACGTCAACACCGAAGTGCCGCGTGCGATTGCCGACTTGACCTGCTACAAATGCAAAGCTCCCATCATTGATCTGCGCAGCTTCAAGTGTCATAACTGGGCTTATGCGCGCGGAGCCTTGCTCAAAGTCATCGAGGGCATCGCGGAATAACCCTCATCGAAAACGGCCCGGTTACTCCGCGATGCGCGAACGTTCCTCGAATTTCTGCGCGCCGAGCAAGCCCTCCGGGAGCTTCAGGCAGTCGAACAATCTGGAAATTCAGGATGATGGCAGGAATCAACAATAACGCAAAAAAAGGTTTGGTAGCCCAAGCGGTTACCAGTTGGAACCAAACCATCAATTACTTGTTGGAAATGGACCTCCTTCGACGGCCTTCCCAACAAATTTTATGCTGCTCACAAAGAGTTGCTCTTTTAAGTGTCTCTGGCACGTTCTATGGCGTAGTGAAGCTACCGCTCACTTGCACAAAGGCGGCGGAAGTGCCTGCGGGCAAAACACTACCGCGTATGCTTATTGACTTGAAACTGCTATCCACCACCGTAAGGGGAGCCGTGGCCCCCAAAATGGACGCCGACCAGCCGATGTTCATGCCTGAAGGGCAGCATGTGAAAAAGCCTTGTCCAGCCACCGATGGATCGGGGATGCTGATGGTATTGGCTCCATTCTGAAAGTTCGCGGTTGCAGTAACGGTTATGAAATTGGAAAGCAGACTATTGGTTGCCCACATGAGCCCGGCCCGTTGTGCAAACAGGGGTATGCCGGAAAAACCCGGGTAGTCGAAGGTAAAGATGACAGGCGATCCGCTTGTTGGCGGGTTGGAAGGTGACCAGGGCGCGGGAAGGTTGAGTGTAAACAGCCCTCCACCGTTAGAGGCCGCCTGATAAATGCCGACCGCTGAAGCTCCACCGGGAGTTGCAGCTTCGCTCCCATAAGAATAGAAATCCCCAGTCTGTGCCGCTGCCTGCGGAACAGACTGGTACACCGTGGAACCGTTTTCGATCGGGAAAATGGTCCCACCCGCGGTTGTATAAGTGACTTCTGTTAGCTGCCCGTTAACAACAAAACCGGCAGGAGCGTTCACGTTGAGCTCCTGGTTCGGAGGAAAATCGGCGCTGCCGAAGGTGATGGTATTGGCGCCGTTCACTGCACCGGGCACAGTCTGATTTCGAAATATCTTTATTCCAAGCGCCGTTCCAAGTACAGAAAGGTTCCCTCCATTATCCAGAAGAACGAATGCAACGTCATTCGTTCCTACCGGCAGCAAGGCAGTGAAAGGACCTTGCAAATCCGCGCTGCCAGAAAATCCTTGCTTGCCGCTAATATGAACAAACTGGGAACTGGGAAAGGCGGTCGCATCCATGTTGCCGCTCACCGATCCAAGCGTGGGTAAGGAACCAGGTAAAAAGGTAACATTTCCAGAACAATCTGCCCTCAAGGAGGTGGCATCCTGGATGGTAGCTTCGACCATGAACTCATTTGATACCGGGGGGCTCGCAGGATTACCGGCAGTTCGACAGAGATAAGCAATCACGTATTTTGAGATTCCGGTGGGAACGCTGAAGCTGGTTAGCCCGGTTGCCGATGAGGGAAGCGCAACTGCTGTGAAAGGTCCCGTACCCATTTGCGCGGCCAGCGCATCAGGCGGTGTACCAATGAAGCCAAGGCTAACCACGGTGGATGCAGATGGAGTTGGAGTAGAGGTCGGAGTGGGGTTCGGAGTGGGACCAGCAACTACCGTCGAGCCTCCGCCACAACCCACAACCATAACAAGCATCAGTACCCATAGTGCCGGACTAAATGGGCATCTTACCCGTGGAGCGTAGTGATTCCAGAACCGAGAATGTAATTCCTTCAATGATGACGCGGTGGGCGCTGGCATTTCGCTCATTTCTCCTACCTGCGGGAGCCCCAACCGCCAATCCCAAAGACACGCCTCCAGCAGCAGGAACTCACCTTTTTTAGCGATTATTGCACGAACCAGTGATTTCGCGAGGGGGTAGTTTTGATCTCATACCAGTGCAGAGAATCGGAGTTTCAAAACATAAAATAATAAGGAGAGAATCTAAGAACTTGTACGAACTGGACAAGTCATCTGCGCGCTTGGATTTTAGTAGCTCAAACGGTTCTGTGCAGCTTAGAAGAACGGTGCCAAGACCAGCAACGCCCCAGGAACAGACCAGAAGTTTTCCAATCTATTTGAGGCTGCGGCGCGCCCGCGCCACCCCCGGCTGCAATAAGTCACTTAATTGGGGCAACTCGGGATCAATTGAGAACGTCCATTCAGCAGCTCTGCTCTCCCCTGGGCCCGAGGTCTTATGAAAGCGCCTGTCTTCTTCAGCAGCACTGCTCGAATCTTGTTTTCATCAATAATGTTCCTGGCTGGTTGCGGTGGGTTATCAAACACCTCTATTCCAGCACCAGGCGCCGCCAGTTCAGCCCAGGGAACTTTCGCATTTGTCTATGTTTTGAGCAATCCCAGCGGCAACAACTTTGCAATAAATGCTTTTTCCGCAAACTCCAACGGGCAGCTCACGCCCGTTCCAGGTTCGCCTTTCGCTGCGAACGTGGAGGCTATCGCGGCAAATCAAAATTATCTGTTTGGTACTGACGGGAGCAGCATCGATTCGTTCTCCATCGCGTCCAACGGGGCGCTCACCCAGGTCTCATCCATCAGCGGCCTGCAGTTCAATCCTCATGGCGGGCTTTCTGATCTGTTCCTGGATCGTACCGGCACAACTTTGTACTCTGTACACTTCCTTATCGATGGCGCAAACGACGGCTACGAGTCATACAGCGTTGACCACTCCACGGGAGCGCTGAGTTACCTCGGCGCTACATTCACCGGCTGCTGCGGCGACGGCCCCTTGAGCTTCATGGAAAACAATCTGTACGGATACACCTCGAGTTGTTTTCACGGTTTTTCGGAGATATCGGGGTTCAAGCGGAATAACGATGGAACACTGACCCCCTCTGGTGTTGTGATTGATTTTCCGGATCCCAACCGCCTTTGTCCCGGGATGGTGGCCGCAGGCACTTCCAGTAACTTGGCCGTCTCTTTCGGCGCTGATTCCGGTCCCGGCGTTCCACCGCAAGACAGCGGGGTAGTGCTTGCGGTATACACCGTTGATGGTTCCGGAAGTGTGACCACGAACAGCACGGTTGCGAATATGCCGCAGACTGCTGTCGGCGGGAACATCGTCATGTCGCCATCGGGAAAATTCCTTGCATTGGGAGGATTGGGCCTGGAGGTATTTCACTTCAATGAAGCTGCCCCGATTACGCCGTTTACCGGGCTACTGATGAACGATCCGGTAGATCAGATCAGTTGGGACAATGACAATAACTTGTACGCGATAAGTCGGTCCACCAGCAAACTGTCGGTATTTACAGTGACTGCCACGAGAGTAACTCAGGCGTCCGGCTCACCCTACACAATAACCAACCCGACGGCCGTTGTCGTTGTACCCAGAAAGTAGAAGGCGGCAAAGCGGACTTGAACAAAAGCAGCGTTTGCAGCAGGTTCTATTCCCCAAAATGTCAGTTACGCGCATTTCAAGTTCTCGAACCAGCACAACCCACTCAATGTTTCGACATGTCAGCGGGAAATGCGGAAGGAAAAAGTCAGTTGGTAGCGCTACCGGGAATCGAACCCGGGTTTTAAGATTGAGAATCTCACGTCCTAACCCCTAGACGATAGCGCCACTCTGTTGTGCCGGGGCTTATGCAGTATAACAAAGCTCTAAGGCCCCGGAGCAATCGACCGATCTGAATTCCTGCAGAATCGAAATGAAAGTTTTTTAAAAATTCCGTCCCTTCTAAAATCTCACGCCCACTCCATAATTGAAAAAATCACTGCGCCCTCTGCCGCTTCCTGGAACACACTTAATATCAGTGGTAAGGCGTTTCCGGTTTTTCTCCATGTCTCGGCGCCTGTGTGGTAGGTTTATTGCTCTTTCAAGGTCCGCGCTCATCCGCGGTTGATCCGCGGTAAGCCTTTGCCTGAACCCATCCGCCGCACAATGAGTGCCACAAAACACTTGCCTCCGCGATGAATCGCCAGAGATCCTCAATTTTTGTCCGCATCCCCCCGCAAGGCGCCGCGATTCTTCTATAATAAAAACAACGCCGCTCTCGTTTATAAAATCATCATTTCCGGAGCTGAGGGAGCAAGACAAAGCATGGCAACAAAACCGTCTAAACCACGCAAAACCACATCTGCAAAAGAAGGAGCAGCACAGACTAAATCGACGGTCACCCCCATCGGGCAGGGTACCAATGTTGCAGACGCCGGCAACCGTTCATTGCAGCCGGCGGACCACAGGCATTCAGGAGACCAGAGAATCGAGGAAGAGATCCGCATCCGCGCCTATGAGCTTTTTGAGCAGCGGGGACGCCTGGAAGGCTTTCACGACGAAGATTGGGCACGGGCTGAGGCTGAAGTTCTGGCGAAATACAGAAGGGACAAAAGCGCATAGCCGCATGAAACAGGCCCTTCTGCTCGACGACAATATTGCCCAGCTCACGGTGCGTGAGCTGGTGCTGCGCCAGGCTGAGGTTGAAAGCCATGTCGCCACCAAGGGACAAAGCGCCCTGGCCTTGCTGCGCAGTGACGCCGGACGGGCCAAAATCGGCGTTGTGATCACAGATCACCTCATGCCGGATATGGACGGAACGGAGTTTGTCCGCCAGTTGCGGGCCTTTAATAAGGAAGTTCCGATCATTGTAATCAGCGGCCTCCCGGATGCCGACTCCGAATATGCCGGGTTGAACGTCATTTTCCGGGTTAAACCCTGTGATCCTGAGGACTTAATAGCCTTAGTGAAATCTGCGCTCAATCTTAAGGCCTCTGTCTAATTGAGCCATTGCAGTGGGCATGAAACCATATTAAGCTCCTGAACAATGCCATTACTCGGAAGTTTTTGTCTTCTATTCGCATTGGCGCTCGCGGGCTACTGTTTTGTAGTCGGCGTGGTCGCAGCTGTTCGTAAAGATGCTGTCGGCTATCGGCTGGCGGAGACGGCGCGCCGTGCCGGCATGGCGTCCTTCATAGCTGTTCTTGTTGCGGCGGGTGCGCTGGTATATGCCGCGCTTACAGACGATTTTTCCGTCGCTTACATCCTTCATCATTCCAATCGTGCACTGCCCGGCCCTTATAAATTCGCGGTATTGTGGTCTGGACAGGAAGGCTCAATCCTCTTCTGGGCGCTCCTGCTTTCCGCGTATGGCTTTGTTCTGCGTTTGCGCCACAAAGTCGATCAGCGGCTGGTCGCCATGGCGTCTATGGTTTTGGCTGCCATCCAGATTTTCTTTCTGATTCTGGTTAATTTTGTCGCCAACCCTTTTGGCATCATGGATCGCCTCGCCTCCGATGGAAACGGCCTGAATCCCTTATTGCAGTATCCAGAAATGGTCATCCATCCGCCAATGCTGTATCTCGGTTACGTCGGCGTGTCAGTCCCATTCGCTTTTGCGTTGGCCGCGCTCATCATGCGCTATCCGGGTGAAAAGTGGATACACATTACTCGCCGCTGGACCATGGTGGCCTGGCTCTTCCTCACTTTTGGCATCTCGCTGGGCGCGCACTGGGCTTACGCCGTCCTTGGCTGGGGCGGATACTGGGGCTGGGACCCGGTTGAAAACGCTTCCCTGCTTCCGTGGCTTTCCACTACTGCGTTCCTGCATTCGGTCATGATGCAGGAAAAGCGCGGCATGATGAAGATCTGGAACGTCTGGCTGATCTTTATCACCTTCATGCTCTCGATCCTGGGAACGTTCCTCACCAGAAGCGGTGTTGTCAGCTCCGTGCACTCATTCGCACAGTCCAGCATCGGCAACTGGTTTTCAGGCTTTCTGGCCATCATTTTTGCCGTCTGCATGGTCTTTTACATCCGCAACCGCGACCATCTGCGCTCTGAAAATCAGCTTGAATCGCTGGTCTCGCGCGAGTCCAGCTTCATGTTCAACAACCTGCTGTTGCTGGGCGCGTGTTTTGCCGTGTTGTGCGGCACGCTGTTCCCCATCTTGTCTGAATTGGTGCGCGACGTAAAAATGAGCCTGGGAGCGCCTTTCTATAACAAGGTGATGGTACCAATCGGCCTAGCGCTGATATTCCTCACTGGCGTCGGGCCTTTGCTGGCATGGCGCAATACCTCCGTCGGAAGCATCAAGCGCAACTTTGCTGTACCGGCAACGGTGGCTCTGCTGATTGAGGTCGTGGTCGGATTCGTACTGTACAAGAATGGCGTCCGCTTCTGGACAGACATGGGCCAGATTTACGCCCTGATGGCCTTCTGCCTGAGCACTCTCGTTATCGCCACGGTTGCGTCTGAGTTCATTCGCGGCGGCATCGTTTGGAAGAACAAACTCCAGACCAACATCTTTGCTGGAATGTACCAGCTCTCACGCCGCAACATGCGCCGTTATGGCGGTTATGTCGTCCATTTCGGCGTTGTGCTGGTCGTGATCGGTCTGGCCGGCGCTGCTTTTGACCGCGACAAAGAACAGGAACTGGCTACTGGAGACAAACTCGAGATCGGGCGTTACACGCTGGTGAGTCAGGCGTTCACCGATGATGACAACGCCAACTACGAGTCACGCGCCGCCCTGCTGGATGTCTACAGA
>JASLFF010000591.1 GCA_030150795.1 Terriglobales bacterium
GGAGATGCGCTGGCAGGGAACTCATCACGTTTTGCGCGCCAGGATTATGTAGAAGAGGCGTGGCGCATCGTGGACCCGGTGCTGGATGATGCAACACCGATTTATAAGTATGCTCCCGGCACGTGGGGACCAGGTGAAGCGGACGCCTTGGCGCCTCCTGAAGGGTGGATCAATCCCAAGTAAGGCTGGGCTGCATTTGTATAATGAGCCGACAAAGCCCCTTTCTTCTAGAAGCGAGCGATGCCGGGCAGTGAGCCACAAATAACTCAATTGCTTCAAAGCCATCGCGCTTCCGGCACCACCAGTCCAAAGCATTCTTTCTGCCGCAAGGCTGTGGAAATTTCAAAAAATCATCCATTGTCCAGTACCAGACAGATCTCTGGAATTTTACGGATTACAATTCTTTTACGGCGTTGGGATAATCAACAGGAACAGATTGCAACCAGGATCAACGCCGGGTTCACTTCAGTCGGGTGGAAGAATAATTCTTGGTGAGTCGGCTCTAGAACATGCTTCGGATGATATCCGTAGCCCCATAGCCAGACCAAAAGGCGCCCGTGGCCAAATCTCCAATCCGCACGTTTGTCGTGGACGACTTCGAGCCGTTTCGATCGTTTGTCACGTCCGCCCTCCAGCAACACCCAGAATTGCAGATCATCGCTGAGCTCTCAGATGGATTGGAAGCAGTTGGCAGAGCGGCGGAACTCCACCCGGATCTCATCTTGCTGGATATAGGCCTTCCATCACTAAACGGAATCGCGGCCGCTCGTCGCATCCGAGAGCACTCCCCGCAGTCGAAAATCCTTTTCGTGAGTGGAAATCTGTCTCCAGACATCGTAGAACAAGCCTTGTCCACCGGTGCAGCCGGCTACCTCGTAAAGTCTGACGCTGGGCGCCATTTGTTAGCCGCTGTAGGTGCCGTTCTTCAGGGTGAACACTATCTCAGTTCCAGCCTCTCTGGTTTCCACTTCAACTACAACGGACATCAGCAGGCAGGCGCTTACGCGTCGAAGCCAAAGCAGGTTACACCGCCGCCACCGAAAAGGGAGATCGCTGGGCGACACGAGGCAGTGTTTTATTCGAATGACCGGCGCCTTCTTGATCACTTATCGCAGTTCATCGCGGCCGCTCTCAATGCTGGAAATGGGGCCGTGGTTGTCGCCACCGGCGCACACTTGGAGAGCCTGATGCAGAGTTTGGAGGCTAATGGCGTTGATATTGCCGCTGCTCTTGAGCAAGGCAGATATATCGCGCTGGATGCTGCCGACACACTCTTGTTGTGCATGGTCAACGGCATGCTTGACTCGGTTCAATTTTTGCAAAGCTTTGAAAATCTCATTCTCAAAGCGGCGTCTGCTGTTCAGGGGACGCAGCCTCGCGTCGCATTTTTCGGAGAATGTGTAGACATCCTCTGGAAACAAGGAAACGTAGAGGCCGCGGTTCAGGCGGAAAAACTCGGTAACCAGCTTTCCAGGAGATATGCTGTGGATATTCTTTGCGGGTATTCAATGGGGGTTGAGGACGTGATGGAAGAAGAAATCCTCCAGCGAATCTGTGGAGAGCACTCAGCCGTTTATCGTAAGTGAGAAGCGTCAATCAACACTGCTGTCCATTCTTTCCAGCATACATTCGCGTGCAGCTTCTTGGATTGTGATCGTCTAGGGTCGATTCCCGCCAATGCTACCAATCTCTTTCTTCTGCTCTGGTTACAGCGATCACTCAAATAACCGGAGTAATGCTTGTGCGCCGCTTTCTGGCTTCTGCGCCTAGGTCGGGTGCTTCTCTGGACCGCAAAACTAGTACTTTTTCATAGTGACCGAATGTCTTAATAGATAGTAATATTCAACCGTAAAACCTGTTGGTGAATAGTTCCCGGGCCCAAATTCCCCCGTGCATCAGGAGAACCACTCCACCGTTCGACCGTTTTGGCGGTTTGATTCAAGAGAACTTATTCCATGAGTTCGGGTTCAAAATAGATTAGGCGATTTCCTTGGCAAAATCTCTAGTCAGCGTTCTTGTCGTGGACGACTACGAACCATTTCGGCGGTTTGTCGCTTCCACGCTTGCGCAAAATCCAGAGTTACAGATCATCGGCGAGATTTCGGATGGACTGGACGCGGTCCACAGAGCGGAAGAAACACAACCGAATCTCATTCTGCTTGATATAGGCCTTCCGACACTCAATGGAATTGAGGCTGCTTGCCGAATCCGAGAGCTCTCCCCTGCGTCGAAAATCCTTTTCTTCAGTGAAAATCGCTCTCGGGACGTCGTAGAGGAGGCTTTGCGCGCGGGTGCAGCCGGCTATGTGGCAAAGTCTGATGCTGCGCGCGAACTGCTGGCCGCGGTTGAAACCGTTCTTCAGGGCAGGCAGTTTGTCAGTTCCATTCTGTCTGATCACGTTCTCAACCGAAATGAGGATGGCCATACACGCCATTCTGGCTTGGCGCCGCACCAGGGCAAGATTGTGGGCCGTCACGAAGTATTGTTTTATTCTGATGATCGGCAGCTTCTTGATCAGGTATCGCAGTTCATCGGAGCAGCACTCAAGTCTGGAAATGCGGCTATCCTTATCGCGACCGGTCCTCACCGGGAGAATCTGATGCAGGTCCTGCAGGCTTATGGCGTTGATATGGCCTCGGCCATTGAGCGTGGCAGATACATCGCTGTGGATGCATCTGACACGCTCTCGTCGTGTATGGTCAATGGCGCGCTTGACTCAGTTCGGTTTTTGCAGACCTTCGAGAATATGATTCTGAAAGCGGCAAGTACTGTTCAGGGGAAGCATCCGCGCGTCGCCATTTTCGGAGAAGGTGCGGATCTCCTTCGGAAACAAGGCAACATAGAGGCCGCAGTTCAGGATGAAAAACTCTGCAACCAACTGTGCAATATGCACGCTGTGGATATTCTATGTGGGTATTCAAAGCACAATATTGAGGGCATGTTGGATGAGAAAGTCTCTCAACAAATCTTTGCAGAGCATTCAGCCGTTTATCGCCGGTGAGAGCCTAAATTGCGCTGTTGGGACGCTGGGCAGATTTAAGTCCCTGCAAACATTCGCGTTACAGCCTCTTACATAGGTTTAGGCATATTCCATTCCCGCCGGACGCTGCCAACCTGCTTCTTATGCGTGAAATCAAGCAGTTGCAAAGGGAAATCAGCCAGCGCCATGTTTTCTTCTAAAATGGCACTCGCTGCGAAAAAACCGATTTTCCACAGTGATCTGAAAGCGCTATCAGAGTAATATTCTACGAAGTAGTGTTCAAGAATTTAGGGGGAGAGCGGGTTCCCTGGCCTGCTTTACGATTTGCGAAGTCTCGGCGTTTGATTTCGCGGCAACTCAACATTATGTTGCGAAGAGGAACTACTTGAATGTGGCCCGGCTTACTATGCGTTCAGTGAATGATTAGTTAACTGGGTTTCACTAGACTAGGCGATCCTGTGGCTAAGTCTCCAATCCGCATTCTTGTCGTCGAGGACTTCGAGCCCTTTCGAGCATTTGTCACATCTGCCCTCGAGCAACACCCGGAACTGGAGATCATCGGCGAGGTCTCAGATGGATTGGAAGCGGTTGGCAGAGCGGCGGAACTGCGCCCGGACCTCATTTTGCTGGATGTAAGCCTTCCATCACTGAATGGAATCGCGGCCGCTCGCCGCATCCGGGAGCACTCTCCGCAATCGAAAATCCTTTTTGTTAGTGGGGACCAGTCTCCAGACATCATAGAACAAGCCTTGTCCACTGGTGCAGGCGGCTATCTCGTAAAGTCTGACGCTGGGCGCGAACTGTTCGTTGCTGTAGCAGCTGTTCTTCAGGGCAGGCACTTTCTCTGTTCCAGTCTCTCAGGTCTCCGCGTCAACCACAGCGGGCATCAGCATGCAAGCACGCGCGCGTTGTCGAGGCCAAAGCAGGCTACACCACCGCCGCAAGAGGAGATAGACGGACGCCACGAGGTATTGTTTTATTCGAATGATAGGCAGCTTCTTGATCACTTATCGCAGTTCATCGCGGACGCTCTCAATGCTGGAAATGGGGCCGTGGTTGTCGCCACGGGCGCACATCGGGAGAGCCTGGTGCGGAGCTTGGAGGCCAGAGGAGTGGATATTGCTGCTGCTCTTGAGCATGGCAGATACATCGCCCTAGATGCAGCTGACACGCTTTCGTCGTGTATGGTCAATGGCGCGCTTGACTCAGTGCAGTTTTTGCAGACCTTCGAGAATATGATTCTTCAAGCGACAAGTGCTGCAAAGACGGAGCACCCTCGCGTTGCCGTTTTTGGGGAAGGCCCGGACCTTCTATGGAAACAAGGTAATATCGAAGCGGCGATTCAGGACGAAAAACTCGGTAACCAACTGGCCAAGACATACGCTGTGGACATTCTATGCGGCTATTCGCTGAGCAACGTTCGGGGTGTGGCAGCCGTAGACGTCTTGCAACAAATTTTTGCCGAGCATTCAGCCCTTTGTTGTCGGTGACGAGTATTCTCGCTCCGGACAGACTCTCAATCTCTGCACTGAATTAAGCCAACGCCAGAGTATCACCGGGACCAAGTTCACCGAGCGGCACCCGGACTTCAATGAGTGTCCCGGCTTTCCGCAAGGATGAAATGTGAATGGATCCGCCTATTGCGTGGATTCGTTCTCGCATGCTTACCAGCCCCAGACCGGCTCCTTCGTGACTCACGTCAAAACCGACTCCATCGTCGATGATCACCAGGGAGATCCGCCCATGTCTGGAAGTGAGCTCCACCTGTACGTTCCTGGCATGGCTGTGCGTGATGATGTTATGCAGTGTTTCCTGGGCGACACGATATAAACAGAACGAAATTGCAGGTTGGAGCCGCTCCGGCAGCTTGCCTATTGTCAAATCAACCGAACGCTCTTTCCCGCGCTGTACGTCATCGCAGAGCTTCGCGAGAGATTTCTGCAGGCCTAGATACTCTAACGCCGTCGGATAAAGATCGTGCGAAATTTCACGTGTGGCGCCGGAAATTGCCGAAACCCGGCTGGACAAATCAGTCAGGTCCGGCTTCAGAGATGGATCGGATTTTTCTATGAGCCTATCAAGCGTTATCTCAACCAACGCCAGCTCCTGTCCCAGGTTGTCGTGCAGCTCACGGGCAATCCGGTGACGTTCCTGCTCCTGTGCCTTAACCAGATTACCGCTCATGCTGCGCAGAGACTCTTGGGTGCGTCGCGCCTCGGTCATGACGGTAGACAGGAACATGAGTGCCACTGCGACCAGACAAAACAAAATTTGCAGTGACAGGATGTTCTGTGCCATCGATGCGTACGGAAACGGTTCCAGACCGTGCGTTGCATACCACGTCGAAATAAGGCTCACGAACAAGAGAGACAGGCTCAATCCAGCCAAACCAAATCGGACAGCAATCCACACCAAGAATGGTAAGGGAAGGTACATCATTGTTGGCGCAGTCGCCGGCGAGGGAGGGAACGGGCCGAACACCCAAACGGCAACCAGAGCGGTTGCAACCATCAGCAGAGCGGACTCCAACAATCGAACTGGGCTGATTCCCCGAATCCGGAACGAATTTTTTGTACTGAAAAGCACGATGGGAGGAACGACTGTCAGCACTGCCAATGCATTCGTGAAGAATCTCTCCATCCCGAGATGCCAATAATCCCTTCCCCATCCCGTGATTACTACATCGGCTGCGTCCAGAAACGAGGTTGTGAGAGGGGCAACCAATACGCCGAAGACGACAAACACGAAGACCCCGCGCACGCTGTCGAGCCTTCTCTCAGAATCGCTGAATTTTGTAATGCAATAGGCGCCGATGAAAGCTTCAATGCTGTTAGTGATGAACCAACCGGCTGCGGTCCACACCGGCACCCCGACCTGTAATTGAGCGAACATGTGGGCGGGAAACACTGCCAGAAAGAACGTCCACCATGCTTTCCGGGGAGCCAGAAGCAAGGCCGCAAGAAGAATGGCGTTGGGCGGCCAAAAGGCCGAATTTGGGTGCCCCCGCGGGGTCCAGGCAAAGCCGATCCGAGTCCCAGCGTAATAACTAATTCCCACCAATAGCGCCGCACCCACAAGCGAGACGGTTCCGCGAGCCGCAACCGACGACTCACAAGCATCAGCTGTGTTAACGCCGTGGATTCTCGTGGTTGTGGATGAAGATAACAACATTCCGCCCATGATAGGTTACCTCTGTTAGAACAACTAGGATCGCGCAGGGTAGCCTCATCATACCCAGGTTCTATATATATCGTAATGAAAGAAGTTGCGTGTTACAAAATCAGAAACTCGCAGCCACATCTAAGGAAAGTCTTATATTTTCTGAACCGAGAATTCCCGTTCGCAAGCCCTAAGACCACTGCAAGTTTCAGGGCACTCTTACCACTGTGATGTTCTTCACAATCCGAAAGGTCACTCTTGCTGATGAGCTTGGGACAACATTTCCAAACATTTACTTACACGACTGTGTTCGAACCATGAAACGCCACAACATGCAACTGCGAATTGAGAAATAAAACGGGCCGAAACAACGCAACACATAGTGTGGAACAGTGTGTTGCGCGCGTTTCAGCCGACGAAGCCAGGACCTACGGGGTGTTTAGAGACGCTTAAGCTGCCGGCCTCAGCGACTCGGACCTTGCTGGAAAACGCTTTCCTGCTTCCAGTAAAGAAGCTGCATCCCTGGTGCCGAACAGGCGAATGAGCCCAGCAATGACTCCCGTCCATCCTGTCTGGTGACTTGCGCCAATGCCCGCGCCGTTGTCGCCATGGAAGTATTCGTAAAAGAGAAGGCAGTCGCGCCAGTAGGGATCGTTCTGAAATTTTTCTGTGCCTCCAAATACCGGCCGGTGTCCCTGCTGGTCTCGCAAAAAGATGCTTGTCAATCGGTCAGTGATCTCGTGCGCGACTTCAAAGAGGTTCATCGATTTTCCTGAGCCAGTCGGACATTCCACTTTGAAATTCTCGCCATAGTACAAGTAGAACTGCAGCAATGCCCGTATGAGTAGCACGTTCATGGGCATCCAGATGGGGCCGCGCCAATTGGAGTTGCCGCCAAACATTCCGGTATTTGATTCTGCAGGCAGATAATCAACCTGGTATTCCTGGCCGCCATAGCTCAACTTATAAGGATGCTCCAGATGGAAACGTGACAGGGCACGAATTCCATAAGGCGCCAGGAATTCGTTTTCATCCAGCATTTTCGCCAGCATGCGGCGAAGCCTCTCAGGATTGACCAGGGCCAGAATCCCGCGTTGGTTTATGCCAAAATGCCCGGGGCCGGTGGGATGAATCGTCCCCAGCAATTGGGGCATGTGCTTCAGCCGCTGCTGAAGATCTTGCATTGCCAGCGGGATTTTCTCTCTTTGATCGGGTTCAATCACCGTGGTTGCGCACATGGGCAGCAACCCGACAACAGACCTTACCTTGAGCCGCGCGGAAGTGCCGTCAGGCAGGCGCAGCAGATCGTAATAAAATCCGTCTTCTTCGTCCCATAAGCCGTCTTGGCCCGGACGGTTGATGGCGGCTGCAATCCACAGGAAATGCTCGACAAACTTCAGGCAAAATTCCTGGTAGAGAGGATCGGCATCTGCTAGCTCTATCGCGATCTCGCACATATTTTGGCAATAGAACGCCATCCATGCCGTTCCATCCGCTTGCTCAAGGTATCCTCCGCCCGGAAGGCCTGCACTCCGGTCAAAGATCCCAATGTTGTCCAATCCCAGGAATCCGCCTTCAAAAACGTTCTTGCCAAAACGGTCTTTGCGATTGACCCACCAGGTGAAATTAATGACGAGCTTATGAAAGATCCGCTTGAGAAAGTCGCGGTCGCCCACACCATCCTCTGCCTTCTGCAAATTATGCAGAAAGATGGTCGCCCAGGCATGCACGGGCGGGTTCACATCACTGAAATTCCATTCGTAGGCCGGCATCTGGCCATTTGGATGAAGATAGAGAGCGCCTACCATCAGTTCGAGTTGCCGCTTAGAAAAATCCGGGTCTACCAGCGAGAGCGGCAGTGTATGAAAAGCCAGGTCCCATGCGGCATACCATGGATACTCCCATTTGTCCGGCATGGAGATAATGTCATGATTGAGCATGTGAAACCATTGCTTGTTGCGTGAATCGCGGCTGTTGGGCGCCATCGGGGTCGCGCTGCGCTCTTCCAGCCATTGGTCAACATCAAAGTCATAGTACTGTTTGCTCCATAGCATGCCCGCAAACGCCTGGCGCATCACCATGCTTTTGTCCCAACCAATGGTGTCCGGGATAATTCGAGAATAAAACTCATCGGCTTCCCGTATCCGGCTCTCCATAACATTGTCAAATTGCTTTCCAAACGGGTCCTTGGGTTTAGGAGTCGATTCTCGCAGTTTCTGGGGAGCGGTTCCGGTCAGGCGCAAACGAATGGTTTCTTGTTTCCCGGCCTCTATTGTTAGTTGGTAATGCGCCGCAACCTTGGTCCCTAGATGTTCGGGGTTGACGGCACCTGCTCTTCCTCTCACTATGAACTCGTTGATTCCATCTTTCACGTATGGGGTGGGATTTGCCGTGCCGAAAATACGCTGGTTGTTGGTTTCATTTTCAGTAAAAAGAAGCTCCGGCCTCCCCTCACAATACAAGAACATGTGTCCTAGCTCGAGGTTGAAAGCCGTTGCGACGCTTGCTCCTGCTACAGGTTCGTCCTGACGAATCGCGGGACGGGCGTCGGTTTTTCCCTTAGACCATGTGTTGCGAAACCACAATGTAGGCAGGATTGTGACTGGTGCGGTCTCTGGCCCCCGGTTCCAAACCGTGATTTTGATCTCGATATCGCTGGGTGATTCTTTTGCATATTCCACAAAAACATCAAAATACCGGTCGTCGGCAAATATGCCGGTGTCCA
>JASLFF010000593.1 GCA_030150795.1 Terriglobales bacterium
GTCAAATCGATGGTCAATACCGATCCGCGGCCATGCTTTACCGTGCTGGTACCGTGGTTGTGCAGCTTTTCGTCATTATGCGCGCGGATGTCGCGCCCCGGGAACACATCTTCCAAGTGCTTGAAGAACTCAACATCAACGGCCATCACATCTTCAAAGTGACCGTGCAGCGGGCAATCCTTCACCATCAGGATCTTGCCGTCGCGCTCTACGATGGTGGCTTTGATCTCGCCGGCTTTTTCGTTCAGCAGAATTTCATGCGGTAATTTGCCGTCAACAATCTGCTGCCGGATTTCCGGAACGCACTTTGGGCACAGAGAGTCCGTGGAACGCGGCCAGCCGAGCGGCGGCTTGGTCTTTTCCCACGACTTCAATATCGGCTTGTCTGACCATTTTGGCGTGAATGAAGGACGCGGCTTGATGCTGTTGATTTTTTCAAAAACAGCCCAGGCGCCTTTGGCTCCATAAGTCAGTACTTTCTCTGCGTACTTTACCGGCTTGTGCATTAGTTGTGCCTCTCCTTGCGCCGCTTCCGGCGCCCTCTTCCAAGCTATGAGACAGAAACAAAAAGGGATATTGATTTCAAGATTATAGTAATTGCCAGTCGCCCGTTTGTTTAACAAGGTTTGCCTGAATGGGTGTAAATAATGGTTCAGCGGCTTAGTTCAGCATTAAACGGTGAAGCGAAAACACGGCTAAGTCATTGGATTTAAAAGCACTAACGACCATGGCCGGTCGGTTTCGTATTGAGTGGGATGAAACCTGTTACGCCGATAAATGCAACTCACTTTGCCGCCAACTTTGCGCCGACCAGGAAATTTTTGACAGCAACGCAACTGCTAAAATGAAAACTTCCCGGGAGTTGATAATGGAGTCAGTCCGCACAGGTTTGCGCCAGATCATGCAAGACCTGCTGCGCGCGCGACCAACAGAAGAAGCCGTGCTGCTGGCATGGCCACTGGTTTGCGGCAAAGAAGTGGCCGCTCGAACTACGGCAGCAAGCTTTTCCGACGGCACTTTGACGGTTGAGGTTTCTGACGTGAGCTGGCGCAACCAGCTCCAATCTTTTGCTCCACGATATCTGGGCGGATACGAAGGACTGCTGGGACAGGTGGTAAAGAGCGTGCAGTTTAAAGTGAAGCATTCAGCAGTCAGCACTCAGCATTCAGCAAGCAAGCGCTAAGTGCCGTGGATGGGCGTCAGAAAATCCTGAAGCTCGGAGGAAGGGAGTAAACGGAGGGATGGGACAATTTAGAAAACTAAGAGCCCTCCGTTTCCTCCGTTCCTCTGCGTTTCAAAGGTTTTTATTTCATGGACGACACCGTTTCGTGGCTGATTGCTGACCGCTGAGTGCTACCAATGAAAGTCACTGAAAAAGACGTCGCCTACGTTGCCGACCTGGCAAACCTGGAGCTTACAGACCAGGAGCGCCAACGCATGCTCAAAGACCTGAACTCGATTCTCGACTACATTGACCTGCTGAATGAACTGGACACATCGGACGTTCCACCGATGGCGCAAATTTCGGCAAAATTTGGCCGATCGGATGGGAAACAGCACGATGGCATCGGCGCGGCCTGGCGTGAAGATGTTCCGCGACCATCATTGCCGCATTCTGAAGCGATGAAGAATGCTCTGGAAAGTGATGGAGAATTCTTCAAGGTGCCAAGAGTCATAGAAAAGTGAATTCGCAGAGAAGCATTCTTTCTGAAATCCCGAAGCGTAGCGAGGGATCACTATTGCAAAAAGAATATGTGGGGGCATATAGAACTTGATAAATGCCAAAAGAAGGTAGGGTTCCCTCGCTGCGCTCGGGATTTCAGAAAAACACAATGGACCTCAACTCGCTCACCATCGACTCCACCCGCGCCGCCATCGCGTCGAAACAAATCTCCGCGTCTGCGCTGGTCGAGCAGTTCTACGGCAAAATCAAAGCCGACGATCCTGAGATTCACGCCTATCTCACTCTCTGCGAAGACCGCGCGTTCGCGCAGGCAAAACATATTGATGGCCTCGTGAGCACAGGCTCTCCTCTGCCGCCGCTGGCAGGCGTTCCGCTCGGGATCAAAGATGTGATGGTCACCAAAGGAATACGCACCACGGCGGGCTCAAAGATTCTGGAAAATTTCATTCCACCCTATGATTGCACTGCAGTTGCCCGGCTTGAGGCTGCAGGCGCGATCGTGCTGGGCAAGATGAACTGTGACGAGTTTGCCATGGGGTCGTCCAATGAGAACTCCGCCTATGGCCCTGTCCGCAACCCGCGCGACAAATCACGCGTCTCCGGAGGCTCTAGCGGAGGTTCTGCGGCAGCGGTCGCGGCAGGTACTGCCGTGGCGACACTAGGATCTGACACCGGAGGCTCCATCCGCCAGCCCGCTTCGTTTTGCGGCGTGGTCGGGCTCATGCCGACCTATGGACGTGTTTCGCGTTACGGCCTGATCGCATTTGCGTCTTCACTCGATCACATCGGTCCGCTCACCAAGACGGTAAAAGACGCTGCAATTCTTCTGCGCGTGATCGCCGGGCGCGATCCACTCGATTCAACTTCCGCTGACGTGCCTGTGCCCAATTATGAAACCGATCTTGCGAAGCCCGTCTCTGGGATGAAGATCGGTGTACCCAACGAGTATTTTGGTGAAGGACTGGACTATGAAGTCCGAGCAGCAATCGAAGCTGGCATTGCCAAGCTGCGCGCAGCCGGGTGTGAGATTGTGCCCATTTCCCTCCCGCATACGTCCTACGCTGTCCCCACCTATTACGTAATAGCTACGGCAGAAGCCTCGGCCAACTTGGCGCGCTTTGACAGCGTACGCTACGGTTATCGCGCCAAAGGCGCACGCACGCTCTCCGAGATGTACCGCAAGAGCCGCGACGAGGCTTTCGGGACTGAGGTAAAGCGCCGCATTATGCTGGGCACGTACGCGCTCAGCTCCGGATACTACGACGCCTATTATCTGAAAGCCCAGCGCGTGCGTACTTTGCTGACGCGCGACTTCGAACAGGCTTTTGAGAAAGTTGACGCCATCGTTACGCCCACCGCGCCGACTCCGGCTTTCAATCTCGGTGAAAAATCCGACGATCCTCTTTCCATGTACCTCGCCGACATCTACACCGTCACCGCTGATTTGGCGGGCATTCCAGGAATCAGCGTCCCATGCGGCAAGACCCGGTCAGGCCTGCCGATTGGGTTGCAGGTCCTGAGCAGGCACTTTGATGAAAGCACGGTGCTGAGGGTGGCTGGGGCCGTTTTTCCGTAGTCCCGAGCGTAAGCGAGGGATCCCTACCCTAACGAAAAGGCGGCAGATCCACCACCGGTTCCTCTTTTTTCCCGCAGTTCATGATGCCAATAGGGCTCCTTCGCTTCGCTCAGGATAAAGCAGAAAACCTAACCGCTTCCTCTAATTCCGGTCTAAGTTAATCGAATGGAAGTTACAGATGCAGCCGTAGTGGCGCAGGTCCTGGCCGGCGACAGAGACGCTTTTCGCGTCCTGGTCGACCGCCATTCGCGCAGCATCTTTCGCGTGATTTACCGCATGACCGGAAACCAGCAGGATACGGAAGAACTTGTCCAGGAAACTTTCCTGCGGGCCTATAAGAGCCTGGAGCGCTTTGAGCTTCGCGCCAACTTCAGCACATGGCTCTACCGGATTGCGGTGAACCGCACGCTTGACTTCCTGAGCGCGAGAAAAACGCATATGCAGACGAAAGATACTTATCAGATCGTTGACCAGCCTGACCCCGAAGACAGCAACCAGATTCAGCTTCCTGCTTCAGGACCAGGGCCTGATCGTCTTTTGCTGAGCTCAGAAATGAAACGCAAGATCGCTGGCGCTCTTGGTCTGCTGACGCCGGCTGAGCGCGTAGCCTTCACTATGCGCCACATGGAAGGCCGTTCGATTGAAGAGATCAGCCAGGCCCTGAACTTGAAAGCCAACGCAGCCAAGAACAGTGTTTTCCGCGCCGTGCAGAAACTCAGGCAGCAGCTTGAACCGTATGCCGGTCCAGGATCTCCAGAGCGTACAGCGCGATGGGGCGGGAGTGCGGTGAAATGAACCATCTCAACGAAGAACAAATCGTGTTGCATTA
>JASLFF010000649.1 GCA_030150795.1 Terriglobales bacterium
CGCGTTCACGCAGCTCGTAATAATCTACATCGAGACAGAGAGAGAGCAGGTAAATGGCGATTGAGTCACAAAAAGCGGCGGCCAGGTAATCCGACTTGGCTTTTTCATCAACACGGCCGGAACTGCCGGTTTGGGCCATCTTGCGAAACTCATGCGCGTCAAGGCTGGTTTCACCGCGGACATTGCTCTGCGCCTGTGACCACACCAGTTCCGCAAACTCCGGCGACATGCCGGCTTTGTCCACAAATGCGTGGCCTACATTGATATAAAACTCAAAGGCAATGGCGAAGCGTTCATCCAGCAGGCGGGTGGAGATAAAGACGCATTGCGAGTTGCCGGAATCGATATTGCGATGGCAGATGGCTCCTTCCGGCGGCGCGCCATCAAAGCGCTCTGCGATGAGAGTCTTGTCACCATCGCTGATGGTGATAGGCACAAAGTAGAAAGCCTTGCGCTCCAGCGCCGCAGCAATTGGGCGCGGCACGGCGCCGATGATCCGCTCCAGATCGTCGGAAGGGAGCATGACCTCGCCCGAAGTGGTATAGCAGATACCGTTGGACGCCTGGTTGACTCGCGCATCACGAATAATCTCTTGCGCGGTGCGGAGTTGCGCATTGACTGCCTGACTCACGCTATTATTCTAACGTAGAGTTCATTTATCGGAAGTAATGGGTCATTTATGAAGAAATTCTTTTTGAGCGCCGGGATTGGTCTGGCTACAGGCGTGATTACCTTCTTTCTGTCTGTGGCATTCCTGTGCTTTGTCCTGCTGGCGCTCAGGGCGGCGAGCCACACCACACCGGACATGTCACTGGCTTATAAGGCCGCCGTGCCGGTGGCGATTCTGGGCGCAATTTGCGGTTTTACCATCTCGCTGATCCGCGTGGGCCGACCGCGGGCGACGCGTTAGCCAGCTCAACAAAACTTCACGCAGCAAGTGTTTGACCGCTTCCTGCGGTGCATATAAACTTCTCTGCCCACCACTCTGGCCCAAATCAAGGAGAAATAATGCTCATCGTCAAGCGTCTAATCTCGTTTATTGCGGTACTCTCGCTGGCCGTAGCGCTGAATTGCACCGCCCAGGAGAAAGTTGATCTGGATGCGATCAGCAAGATCCGCTATGAAGGTTTTCATAACTCCAAGATCATGGAAATTGCCAGCGGATTGATGGACCAGATAGGGGCGCGTCTGACCGGCTCTCCTAACATGCACAAGGCGAACGAATGGACCCGCGACAAGCTGAAGGAGTTTGGCCTGGTTAACTCGCATCTTGAGCCGTGGGAGCCTTTTGGGCGCGGCTGGGCCAATGAATATGTGAATGTGCGGATGGTCTCGCCGGATACAGCGCCATTCATCGCATACGCCAAAGCGTGGACGCCAGGCACGAACGGTACGGTCCGCGGCAGCGTTGTCCGGGTGAACATTCGCGGGCCGCAGGACATAGCGAAATATAAAGGCCAATTGGCGGGAAAGATCGTGCTTTATGGCGATGACCCTGAGATAAAGCCTTCAGTAGAGCCTCTTTCAGAGCGGTTGAATGAAAAGTCACTGGCCGATATTGAGAATTACCAAATTCCCAGTGAGCGGAATGACGCCCGTTTTCGCGAGTTTGCCCAGCGCGCCCGCCTACAACGGCAGATCAATAAATTTTTCGACGAAGAAAAGCCTTTAGCAGTGATCGACCACGGCCGCGGTACGTTCGGCGGTGGAACCGTATTCGTCGCGCAGGGCGGTTCGTACAAAGTGGGGCAGACGGTTGGCACTCCGCAGATCACTCTGGCCACCGAGCACTGGACGCGCATTGCGCGCATCCTGGCAGCCAAAAAAGACGTGGAACTGGAACTAAACGTCAAAAACAACTTTTATGACGGCCCGGAGGCGATGACCCAGAATGACACCATCGCGGAAATTCCCGGTACCGACAAAAAAGATGAAGTTGTGATGCTGGGCGCCCATCTTGATTCCTGGCACGCCGGCACCGGAGCCACGGACAACGGCGCGGGTTCAATCGTAATGATGGAAGCGGTGCGTATTCTGAAAGCGCTTGACCTCAAGCCTCGCCGCACGATTCGCATCGGCCTGTGGAGCGGTGAAGAAGAAGGCCTGCTGGGCTCAGAGTGGTATGTACAGCACCACTTCGGCTCGCGGCCTGAGTCAAAGGATCCTGATCGCAAGGGCGATCCTTCTGTCCGTCGACGTGAAAACGGCCCTATGTCGATCAAGCCGGAGCAAAAGACCGTTTCCGTGTATTTCAACATAGACAATGGATCAGGCAAGATTCGCGGCGTCTTTATGCAGGAAAACGCTGCGGTGGAACCGATCTTTGAGGCTTGGATGAAGCCCTTCCACGATCTGGGCATGGACACGTTGACCATGCGCAACACTGGCGGCACTGATCATCTCTCTTTCGATGCGGTCGGCATTCCTGGATTCCAGTTCATACAAGACCCGCTGGAGTACGACTCGCGCACGCACCACTCCAACATGGACGTCTATGACCGCTTGCAGCCCGAAGACCTGAAGCAGATAGCGGTAATTGTAGCGTCATTTGTCTATATGGCGGCACAACGCGATCAGATGTTCCCCCGCAAGCCCATTGAGAAAGAGCTGCCGCCAACTCCTCCGGCGGGAGATGACGAAAATGCAGCACCGACTTCGCCGGTGACAAACCCGGCGGCAGCGGACCGTCCGCAACAGCCAAAGCCCGCAGAGCAACGACCACAAGCGCAGCCCAGTCCAACTCCGAAGCCGTAACGTCACTACAACTTCGTCGTGGGTGAAAGCTTGAATAACGGCGATTGATGCGACTCAAAAATCTACAGGTAGAGACGTAGCACCTGCTACGTCTCGCTGCT
>JASLFF010000749.1 GCA_030150795.1 Terriglobales bacterium
CCGGCACGACGGCATATTTGCTTGATGAACAGTACAGGCCGGTTCCCGTCTGGATGCCTGGCGAACTGTACATTGGCGGCGATTCGGTGGGACGTGGGTATGTGGGGCGTGGAGGTCTCACTGCGGACCGCTTTGTTCCCGACCCCTTTGCATGCAAGCCTGGAGCGCGCATGTATCGTACCGGCGACCTCGCCCGATATCGCAGCGATGGCGCAGTGGAATTCCTGGGGCGTCGCGATGGACAGGTCAAGATCAGGGGCTACCGGGTGGAACTGGGCGAAATTGAAGCTGCTTTGTGCCGCCATCCCGAAGTGCAAAAGGCCGCCGTGATAGTGGCCGATGACAACGCGGTGGGGAAGCACCTTGTGGCATGGGTGGCAATAGGATCAGCCCGGATCACCGAAAACGATTTACGTGGCTTTCTCCAGCAGAGCCTGCCCGCTTACATGGTTCCCAGTGCCATTGCTTGCGTCGATCAGCTCAAGCTCACATCCAACGGCAAGATAGATCGTCAAGCTTTACTGCGTTCCACGCCAACTCCAGCAGCCGTGGAATTTCGCGGGCACGGCGATGAAGTAGAGGAAAGCCTGGTCGCAATCTGGCGGTCAGTGTTGAATGTGGAACGCGTGGGCGTTGAGGACAACTACTTCTCGCTGGGCGGCGATTCCTTGCGGGTGATCCAACTGGTGCATGAAGCCCGGCGTTACGGAATCGTAATTGCGGCCACGGACATCCTTCGTTATCCGACCATTCGACAATTGCGCCGGGCAATGCAAGCCGAATCCCTGCGTAGCTTGTTCCCGGAGGGCGTCCCGGCCCTCACTCCATCTTTGGAAAACCTGTCACCGGCCGCGCCAGCAGATGTAATTGATTTCTACCCCTTGTCCGGCATGCAGGCGTTCATGGTGAAAAATAATCGGCCAGGGATCTTTCACATCCAGGATTGCTTCCACATCTCTGATGCGAGCTTCTCCTATCCGGCATTGGAGAGCGCATTGCAGGCAGCCATGGAGCGGCATCCAGCCTTGCGCACCGTTTTTGATTTGGAAAGCGACCAGCCCATGCAATGGGTGCGTGGCAGCCTTCGCTGCGCATTGAGTGTAGAGAACATTTCTCATCTGGAAGCTTCAGCTCAGGAAGAACATATCGCGGCCGCTCTTCGTGCCGATCGCGAAAGACAGTTTGATCTCTCTGACAGAGAGGCGCCGCTGTTCCGCGTCATGGTGTTCCAGAAGTCCGTGAGCGAATTTAATCTGGTGTTTTCCTGCCACCACGCAATCATGGACGGCTGGGGCCATCGCGTGTTGCTGAACCATCTGGTGCAGGCGTACCTGAGCTGCAAAGCCGGAGCAAAGCCCGATTTAGGGAAGCCTGACAACACGTGCCGCGAATTTGTCGCTTTTCAGGAAGCTGTTCGGCAGTCAGAAAAAGCGGCGGCCTTCTGGCGGCACTATCTGGAGGGCGCGGACCTTCAGCCGCTTACGCCGGCCCATGGAGGCAGCCAGGAACAATTGGAGAGCGCCAGTGTACTTCGTCCTTTAGCTCCGGAACTGGCCCAGTCGCTGCTTCACGCCGCCCGTATAAATGCGGTTTCCATGCAGGCGTTGGCGCTCAGCGCATGGTTTGAAGTCTTGCGCAAAATATCGGGGCGGGAACTTGTGGTCGCGGGTGTGATCGCCAACGGGCGCTCGGAGCATCTCTCCAATCCGCTCTCGACTGTTGGGCTCTTTTGGAACATTGTTCCCATGGTTTCCCGCATGAGTCTTCCATTGCCGGCACAGGCGATGGCGGTCCAGAAAGATCTGGTGGATGCAGAGCCATACCTGGCTTATCCAATGACCCAGTTACAAGCGGACCAGGGCGGACGCGAATTATTCTTTTCCACGTTTAGATACCTGAATTTCTGGAATACGCAGCCATTTCCGAAGCATTCGGATCTGAGCTTAGTCAGCGTTCGCTCCCATGATCGCTATTCCTTTCCCCTGAATTGCTCAGTGGTCATTGACCCAGCCAGCAATGGAGGATATCTGCAACTCGATTATGACCCCGGCATATTAGACGCTGACCGGATACACGCAGCCCTGAACCACTACTACCAACTTCTGGAGCAAATCGCTTCCGACCCAGCAGCTTAGAAATGCCTTTACAACTATTCCAATTTCTTCTGAAGCAGTCCCGCCGCACGCTGGTCTTGGCCGTGGGCGCCGGCTTCATCAGCGGCGCGACGAACGCAGGGATGCTGGCGCTGGTCAATATAGTGATCTCCCGCCACGGCCATGGAGGATCGCTATTGCCAGTGTTTTTCGGACTGTGTCTTCTGGCGCCGATGGCCCGCACTTGTTCCGAACTGTTGCTGGTCCGGCTGTCACAAAATGCCCTGCTAAAGCTGCGCATGGAACTGAGCCGGCAGGTTGTGGGCGTAGCGCTTTGCAATCTGGAGTCTTTGGGAGCGCACCGCATTCTGTCAGCACTCACAGATGACCTTCCGCGAATTACGGATATGGTGGCGGTTATTCCGGTGCTTTGCATCAATGCCGGCGTGGTGGCCAGCTGCCTCATATATATGGGTTGTTTGAACCCAGTCCTACTGGCGGGAGTGCTGGGCTTCATGTTGGTGGGGGTTTTGACCTATCAATTTGGCATCCGTCGAGCGACAAGTCATTTGAAGACTGCTCGGCAGCACGAAAATCAGGTCTACAAACATTTTCGCGCTTTGACCATGGGAGTGAAAGAACTCAAGCTGCACCGCCGCCGCCGCAATGTGTTTTTATCGGATGTGCTTCATGGTGCAGCGCGCTCCGCCCGTTATGAAAATACGGCAGGGCTGAGCATCTATTCAGTTGCGGCGAGCTGGGGACAGCTTCTGGTATTTTTGGCCATCGGGCTGCTTGTGTTCGTGCTGGCTGGTCTGGTGCACGCTGCCTCTGGCGTGACCACAGGCTTCACGTTGGCATTGCTTTACATTATGGGGCCATTGCAGATGATCATGAACGCGCTGCCCGGCTTGAAGCGCGCGGATGTCTCCATTCGCAATGTCCAGGAGTTAGGGCTGGCGCTGGCCCAATCTCCTGAAACTGAACATCCCACGATGGAAGCGATACCTGATCCGCAGACCGTACGGCTGGATATCTCGGGCCTGATTTATGCCTACCGGAACAGCGAATCGTCCGAGCAGTTTGTGCTAGGCCCAATTGAGCTGACGATTCTTCCCGGAGAATTGCTCTTTATCACTGGAGGAAACGGCAGCGGCAAAACCACGCTCGCTAAACTTCTGGTGGGACTGTATGCGCCCGATGCGGGAGAGATCTCCTGGAACGGCAAGCCCGTTGATGACCGGAATCGAGACGACTATCGGCAGCTGTTTTCCGCCGTGTTTTCTGATTTTATGTTGTTCGATTCTCTGCTGGGGCTTGACTGCGCTGATCTGGACGACCGCGCCCGGCAATATCTTCGCCAGCTAAGACTGGAAAATAAGGTCCAGATCGAGAATGGCGCGCTTTCAACCACGGAACTTTCGCAAGGCCAGCGCAAACGTCTCGCCCTCCTGACCGCTTGTCTTGAAGACCGGCCGATCTACTTTTTAGATGAATGGGCAGCCGACCAGGACCCGGTTTTCAAAAACACCTTTTACACGCAGATTCTGCCGGGGCTGAAGGCCCGAGGCAAAACCGTCGTCGTAATCAGCCACGACGATCACTTCTACCATGTGGCTGACCGCGTGGTTAAGCTCGAATCCGGACAGATCATTCGTGACCGACGGGCAGATGAGTTGATTCACGAAAAAGTTGAGTCCGCCTGAGTCGCAAGAGGGAATCCAGTGCATTCTAAAAAGTCAATTTTAATCGTGGGCTTGGTTTTACTGGCGCTGACCGGTATGGTCCTTATGTGCCTGCCGGAGACCCGCGCACCCAAGGCTCTCTCCGCCAGCGCTCCGCCGGAGGTCTTCTCGGCCATGCGCGCCCGCGCGCATCTGGAACAAATTGGACGCAGTCCACATCCGTTGGGCTCAGCGGCGGAGAAGGATGTGCTGGCATATATAACGAACACCATAGCGCAAATGGGGGTGGAGCCGCAGGTAGAGCGTCGCTCAGTGCTGGTGCATCCCTCCACCGGCGATTATGTTGCCGGTAAGGTCACCAATGTTTTGGCTGTGCTGCCTGGCAGCGCAAATAGCGAGGCGCTTCTGCTGGTGGCGCATTACGACTCCGTTGCTTCCAGTTTTGGAGTAAGCGATGACGGCAATGGAGTGGCGGTCCTGCTGGAAACGCTGCGCGCCTTGCGGGCAGGCCAGCCATTGCGCAATGACATTATTTTCCTTTTCACCGATGGCGAAGAAGCGGGCAGCCTGGGAGCACGCGCATTTCTTGAGGACCATTGTCTTGGACATAAAGTCGGACTAGTGCTTAACTTCGAGGCGCACGGAACTTCTGGCGCGGCATTTCTTTTCGAGACCACACGGAATAATGGTTGGATGGTCCGCGAGTTCGCCAAAGCGGCACCGTATCCCGCTGCTTCTTCTCTGTTTTACGAAATCTATAGGCGCCTACCCAATGACACGGACCTTACCGCTTTTAAGGAAGCTGGTCTTGCGGGCATGAACTTTGCCTATAGTGGCGATCAGCTTTTCTACCACACCGCTGGGGACAATCTTTCCCATTTAGACGCGGGAAGCTTGCAACACCAAGGCTTCTATGCTCTTTCTCTGGCGCGCTGGTTCGGCAATCTCAATCTTGAGCGGGTCGCCCGCCCGAATCTGATTTTCTTTTCCGTTCTGCGCTCATATTTGCTCTGGTATCCCGAAAGCTGGGCTTCGCCGTTAGCAGTCCTACTTTTGCTGGCGACCTTAACGCTCGTGATGCTCGGGCTCAGAACACATGCCTTATTGCGAAAAGAATTTATCGCGGCGATGCTTGCATTCCCATTGGCATGTCTTGCATGCGGACTCTCCGCCACCGGACTGTGGTGGCTGGTCCGCCAGATTCAGCCACAGTATCGCGCATTTCTGCCGGTGCAGGGAGACGTTTACAACCATACCTGGTACATTCTCGCCATTGGCGCGCTCTCGATCGCGATCATGGCGGTCATCTTTCTGCGCCGCGTTCGGCAGGGTAGCGCCTGGAATCTGGTGGGCGGCGCGATCATCTGGCTTGCCATCGCGAATCTATGCCTGGCCATACTGGCGCCCGGCGCCAGCTACCTGCTTACCTGGCCGGTGCTTGCAATGCTGATCCTGTTATCCGCGGCAGTGGCAAAACCAGCCTGGCGGCTACACGGCGCAATGGCTGTTCCGGTTTCATCATTACTTCTCATGTGTCTCATATTGTTGTGTTGCGCTCCGGCAGTATTTCTCCTCATACCCTTGTCGCAATACCTCTTCATCGGATTTGGAATGCAGGCGGCAGGATTGGGGGCGATGGTATTCGCGGTGCTGGTTGGCTTGATCGCCCCACTGATTTCGCTAATACCACTGCGGCCTCTGGTGGCATCTGCTTCGCTTGCGTGTCTCGGCCTGCTTGTGGGCGGTAGCCTGACTTCAGGATTCAGCCCCGCGCACCCGAGGCAGAATACAGTTTTCTATGCTCTCGATGCGGATTCGGGGAGCGCCGTTTGGGCCAACCGTCAATCGCAGCAGGACTCCTGGAGTACTCAGTACCTGGGCGTCCACCCACAAAATACACTGCTTCCCTTTGTCTCGCCGTCACACCGCGTCATGTTCCAGAATAATAGGGCACCATCTTTGACTCTGGCTCCGCCTGAAGTCATGGTGCTGGAAGACAGCCGCATGAACAACATCCGCCATCTGCGGTTGTTGCTCAAGTCGCCGCGTGGCGCATCAACCGTTTTCCTTTATCCTGAAAATAAAGTGCTGCTGTACTCGTTGCAGATTAATGCCACCGGGCCCAGATTGGTGTCCGTAGGCACAGGGATTGCCAGCCCTTTTGATGTTCTGATGATTCGCGGGCTGCCGCCGGAGGGGATGCCGGTAACCATGGACGTCCAGTCCGGTGCTCCATTCCATTTCCGCGTAGTGGACAAGACGGAAGGATTGCCCGCCATTCCGGAGATGTCATTCAAGGCCAGGGCATCATGGATGATCCGCTCGCGCGACCTTGACTTGTTCAATGATTCCACTCTGGTAAGCAAAACGTTTGCTCCCTGAAACCTTTCACCAATCTTTCCTGAAGAGCGCATTCAGCCATAGGGGTGAATGCCGACTTAAAGCAATCATCTTTAAGCAATTATCTTTTTAAGGACTTCGCATGAAAACTATTGAACTTTTTGAATCGCAAGTACGCAGTTACTCACGTTCATTTCCCGTGGTGTTTACAAAAGCCACCGGTTCCTGCCTCACCGACGAGAAGGGCAAAGAATACCTGGATTTTTTCAGCGGCGCCGGTGCGCTGAACTACGGCCACAACAACCCGCATTTGAAACAGCCGCTTCTCGAATATATCGAAAATGACGGCATTACCCACGGCCTCGACATGGCAACCCACGCCAAGCAGCAATTCCTGGAGCGATTTAACGAGATAATTCTCAAACCCCGCAGCCTTGAATATAAAGTCCAGTTCGCCGGCCCCACGGGGACCAACGCGGTAGAGGCGGCGCTCAAGCTCGCGCGCAAGATTACCGGACGCCAGACCGTGTTTCACTTTGTGAATTCCTATCATGGTTTGAGCCTGGGATCGCTGGCCGTGACTGCCAACGTCTCCAAGCGCAACAGCGCCGGGGTCCCTCTGCATTACAGCCTGCCCATGTTCTTTGATGGCGACCTTGGCCCCGATACCGACACGCTCGATTATCTGGAGGCCTTGCTTGAGAACCCGGGGAATGGCGTAGGAATTCCCGCGGCCATCATCGTGGAAACAATTCAGGCGGAGGGCGGCGTTAAAGTGGCGGGCCGGGAATGGTTGCGCCGGCTTGAGCGGATTGCCAAGGAGTACGGAATTGTACTGATCGCGGATGACATTCAGGTCGGCTGCGGCCGGACCGGAGATTTTTTCAGCTTTGAATTTGCCGGCATCACGCCGGGCCTGGTTTGCCTGTCAAAATCCATAGGCGGCTATGGGCTGCCTATGTCGCTGGTATTGATCCGTCCTGATCTGGACATCTGGGCTCCGGGAGAACATACCGGCACTTTCCGCGGCAATAACTTGGCGTTCGTGACCGCCTCTGAAGCGCTCTCCTACTGGCTGGACCGCACATTCAGCAATTCAATTTTCGAAAAATCATGCCAGGCAGTCTGTCAGCTGCAGCAGATTGCTCTTGACTATCCGGAAGCGAAGGCCCATGTACGCGGCCGCGGCCTGATCCAGGGATTGGTCTTCCAGTCGGACAATTTCGCCAAGAAGCTTGCCCAAAAGGCCTTTTCGCATGGACTGATCATCGAAGCGTGCGGCCCCAAAGATAACGTTCTGAAATTGTTGCCGCCTCTTACCGTAACAAATGAGCAATTGGAGGAAGGCATCTTCATCATTGAACAATGCCTGGAATCTGTCCTGGCGGAATCAACCACCAGTATGGACGTCGCCAGCTAGGATTTTTATTCAGGCTTTGGCCGCAGTGGATACTCGACCGCCGTTTCCTGCAGCACAGCTCTCTAATGCCATTCGCTGAGAAATTAAAACGCGCGCGTGCGCGGGACGAACTCATCATAGAGGAAGGAAATAAAAATGCTTGTAGTAGAAAGACAAATCGAGAACACGGTTAAAGATGAAAGGAAATCGAGTCCTCTGGGGACTGACGGATTTGATTTCATTGAATTTTATGTCGGGAATGCCCACCAGGCGGCCCACTTCTACCGTACCGCTTATGGCTTCAAAATAGTCGCTTACAGCGGACTGGAGACCGGCCGGCGAGACCACGTGTCTTATGTGCTGGAACAAAAAAATATACGGCTCGTTTTGACTTCAGCTTTGTCTCCCGACGATCCGATTTCCGAGCATGTGAGGTTGCATGGCGACGGAATAAAGGACGTTGCGCTCAAGGTAAAAGACATAGATGCTGCCTTCGATCATGCTGTGCGCTGCGGCGCCCGTCCCTTGATGGAGCCAACCTTGCTGGAAGACGCGTCGGGGCAAATCTTCAAAGCGACCATCGGCGCTTACGGCGACACCGTGCATTCCCTGGTGCAGCGCAGCGATTACGAAGGCGCTTTCTTTCCCACCTACGTCCCCATCAATAATGCCTTGCCTTCTACCATTGCGCCTCACCTCGTAGCCGTGGACCACATTGCGGTCAGTTTGCGGACGGGAATGCTGGATGAATGGGTCGAGTTTTACCAGCGGGTGATGGGCCTGCATGTGATTCATGAGGAAAACGTGAACACCGGAAAAAGTTCCATGCGTTCCAAGGCCGTTCAAAGCCGGGATGGCAAAATAAAATTTCCGCTGGTGGAACCTGTGCCCGGCGGTTTCAAGTCTCAAGTTGAAGAGTACCTGGAATACCACCATGGCCCTGGCGTCCAGCACGTAGCATTGTTGTCAAGCGACATTGTCAAAACAGTCAGCGCGCTGCGATCTTCCGGAAATGACTTTTTGCGCACGCCCGATACTTATTATGAAATGCTGGGAAGCCGCGTGGGCGAGATCGATGAAGATGTGGACGAGTTGCATCGTCAGAACATCCTGGTTGACCGCGATAATTCCGGCTACCTGATGCAAATCTTCAGCAAGCCTTTGCAAAGCCGGCCCACAGTTTTCATGGAGGCGATTCAGAGAAAAGGGGCGTGTGGCTTCGGTGGAGGCAATATCCGGGCGCTATTCGAGGCCCTGGAACGTGAACAGGCAAAACGCGGCAACCTTACCAACGATTTTGTCATAGATTAAACACGCAAAATTCCTTCATTTCCCCCAAAGCCTAGTGAGATCTGTTTCCTGGTGAAAGTCCTATGCAAAATATCTTAGCAAGCGCAGTTCTCCCGCCGAATGAATTCGCTCTATCCGGCTGGGCCGCAAACATTCAAAAATCAGCATTGCAGGAGATGCTTGCGGAAGCTTCGCGCCCCGGTATTCTTTCATTGGGGCTGGGATTGCCGGCCGCCGAACTTTTTCCCGCCGGCGCAATGGCCGAATCCATGCGCCGCATACTGGCCCAGGACACGCGCGCGCTCCAGTATGGCCCTCCTTCCATAGCGCTGAAATCTCACATTGTGGAATTGATGGCCAGGCGCGGTGTGGCTTGCACCACGGAAAACATATTCCTGACTGCGGGAGCGCAGCAGGGGTTGAATCTGCTTGCGCGCCTATTGCTCCGGGACCGCAGCCGCGTACTGCTGGAGGATGTTACTTATCCGGGCTTTCTCCAGGTGCTGGCGCCGTTCCAGACTGAAATGCTGCCAGTGCCAACCAGCACCACAGCCGGCGCGGACATAGAGTACGTGGAAAAACTGCTTCGCGGCGGCGTCCAGCCTGCTCTGATGTACACCATACCGGAAGGGCACAATCCGCTCGGGCTGAGCATGAGCGAGGAGAACCGCAAGAGGCTGGCGCACCTGGCCCGGCAATACCGGATGCCGGTGATCGAAGATGATCCTTACGGGTTCCTTTCCTACGGAGAGTCGCCTGTTCGGCCTCTCCGGGCCTTCGATGACCAGTGGGTTTTCTACGTTGGATCTTTTTCCAAGTTGCTTGCGCCCGCTTTGCGTGTGGGTTGGCTTGTGGTGCCCAAAGCGCTGGTCCCAAAACTCTCAATTGTGAAAGAAGCAGCCGACATTGACAGCGCAACATTTACCCAGCGCGTTGTCTCGGACTATCTCGACCACGGGCATTTGCCGGGCCACCTTGCGCTATTACAGCAGGAATATCGTCTTCGCCGGGACTCAATGCTCACGGCCCTAAGCGAGCATTTTTCAGGCCTGGCAGAATGGAACAAACCTGCCAGCGGATTTTTCATATGGCTCCAACTTCGTGAAAAAATCTCCACGACCTGCCTCCTCCGGAGATCGCTGGCGGCTGAAAAAGTTGCTTTTATTCCGGGCTCCGCATTTTCCGTTATTTCAGAACAACATGGCGCCAGCAGCATGAGATTGAACTTTTCCGCCTTGCCCGGCCCGCTGATCCGGGAAGGCGTGGAGCGGCTGGCGCGCAGTTTGGCGGCCATCAGGGGCGTCCCGCTTCAGCAGTAATCATTCCTTCGCTCCGCCAAATCTTTTTTCATGGAGAAGCACTTATGGAAACCAGAGAACAGTTCTATCTACGCCAGAATATTCAGGTTGAACCGCTGATTGACCATTGGTATGCATGGCCTCATTT
>JASLFF010000754.1 GCA_030150795.1 Terriglobales bacterium
AGCGTGTTGGCCGTCCCCAGGTCGATCGCCAGATCGCTGGAAAACATGCTGAAGAGCGAGCGCAAATTATGAATGCGCGAATTCTCTGATTTGAAACCGTTTTTCGACATACCAGATTCTTTCTTCTATTAAATAACTTCAGTCAGTGCCGAAGAAGCTTTCAGGCGGCGCACCACTCCGTCCCTACCTTCTCAGCCTTTCGTGCTCAATCTTTTCTGGGGACCTACTACTGTGATACAGAAATCAAAATCGGGCAATAAGCGATTCTACTGTATAGTGATCGGCCGCGTTACTGTATTCACCCCGCCCTTTGCGTTCTGTGCCGTAACCGTAATCAAATTCTCCCCCGTGGGCAGAGGGTTGGTGAAGTGGCGGAATGCGCCATCGCTCGCCACCACTGCTTCCTGCCCGTTTACCATTACGCGTGCATTGGGCTCAGTGTGCCCTTTCACTTCAATCACGTGCCCCATTTGCACGAAATCACCAAGTTCAAGCGCCAGGGACCCTGTACCTTTGGGCACGATCGTAAATTTGTAAATTTCGCTTTCAATGGACTCTTTGCCGTCCGGCCCGATCGACCGCACCTGCCAATAATAAGGAATGCTCTCCTGTAAATTGGTGACCAGTACCTGTGTCGCCGCCTTTACATCATCCACTCCCGGCCCGGCAAAGGATGCATTGCGGTTGATCTTGATATGGTATTCCCGAACGTTATCCACTGGCGCCCAGGAGAAGGTCACGCCCTTGCTTGCCTGGTCCACAAAAACATTCTGGAATGGAGCCGGCGAGATCAGGGTCGGCGGCTGTAGTTCCTTCGACTTGATCAAGCCCTTTGAATTGCTGCTGAACGATGCCTTGGTGTAACTCTCCAGAGGAACTGTCTGCCCCCCGCGGCTTACTTCGCCCGATCCTTTCTTCACCAGGATCTCGTGTTGGTCAGCGCGAAGATCGTTCATCACTTCCGCAGAACTTTCAGACGCGATGGTTGCCGTTGCATCGCCCACGATTACCTGCGACTTTGAGCCGTTAGCCAGGGTGGAAGTGGCCAGATCGACTTTTCCCGTCGTTACCTGCACCGCGACTTTTGTCTGCTGCGAGCCATTCACGGAGTTTTCCTGGATGGTGATGAGCGAACCCGGTTTCACGGTATAGTTGGTGCCGTCCGTGAACACCACTTTAGCCATTCCTTCCGGCGAGGTCTGCACCACGTCGCCTCTTTCAAGCGCCAGCGAATAGTCCGCTATAACCCAGGCATTTGTGCTCGCTTTCCGGACTCGCACGTTGCCGTCAATATTGGTGAAATGGGCCTGCTGCGGGCCGGGTTCGGGAGTTGTGCCATTGTCTCCCCCGCCGATTCCCACTTTATTGAGGATTTTTCCCAGTCCGATTTGTCCGGAAAGAATCAATTTATTGGCGGTATCTGGAAAAGCAAAATACATCACAACGCAGGCGAGCAGCAGCACAAGAAACATTCCCATCAGCACGCTGCGATAGGTGATGGTAACGTATGAAATCTGAAATGCGGATTTTCGTTTTTGCGCCACAGACTTTAAAAGTTGGGGAGTTAACGGTGGCTACAGGTTAACACAACGCTTGCAGTCGCCAGATAGGTCCCCCATCGCCCGGATTAAGGTGTTCAGGCTAGTTTTTCAAAAACCAAAACACCCTATCAAATGAGTAATTAAAGCAGAAAGCAGCGCGACTGGCAGTAGCCATGTTGGTTCTGGTAGTAACGATAGGGTCATGAACCTGCATTTTTTGTGTCCCACGTTGCCTAAATCAGCCCCGATGCAGCAAAATTGACTATGGCTTCAACCACAGGATCCCGTTCTCAGGCGCTCGAGTCCTTGCTCGGACGCATCCATGCGCATACCGCGAAGATCGGAATCATCGGTCTCGGGTATGTCGGCCTGCCGCTGGCTCTCCTCTTCAATGAAGCCGGCTTCCCCGTGACCGGATTCGATATCGACCCGGAAAAAGTTAAGGCCCTGAACAATGGCCGGTCCTATATCTATCGCATACCAAAGACTGAGATTGCCGCCGCCGCTGCGAAAGGCTTTTGGGCCACCGATGAATACGCCCACGCCAAGGACATGGATGCCCTGATCATCTGTGTCCCTACACCGCTCAATGAGTACCACGAGCCCGACCTTAGCTATATTCGCGAGACCGCTAAAGCTATTGCCCCGCATGTTCATGCCGGCCAGTTAATTGTTCTGGAGAGCACCACGTATCCGGGTACGACGGAAGAAGTGCTGATCCCGGTGCTGGAAGCGGGCAACAAAGCCAAGCTCAAAGCCGCCCGCCCCGACCAGGACGATCCAAAGACGACTTTTCTGGTGGCGTTTTCTCCTGAGCGTGAAGACCCGGGCAATGACACGGTGGCCCGGAAAGACATTCCCAAGGTCATTGGCGGGGTAAATCCGGCAGCTTCAGAAGTTGCAGGCGCGGTTTACAACTCCATTTTCAATCGCGTGGTTCCAGTCTCCAGTCCCGCCGTGGCGGAGATGACCAAGCTGCTGGAAAATATCTATCGTTGCGTCAACATCGCGCTGGTAAACGAACTCAAGATGCTCTGCCTGCGCATGAACATCGACATCTGGGAGGTCAT
>JASLFF010000763.1 GCA_030150795.1 Terriglobales bacterium
CTGATATTTTGCTCAGCGACGCGCGCATATCGACGTCGCGCAGCGCGGCGGAGCAGGCGGCGTAGCCTTTGGGATCGGAGCCAAGAAGGACCCGGCGCGTGGATTGCGCCCAGACAGTGTCTTGTTTGTCCGGAGAAAAGAAGCGTTGCATGGTCGCCTCAACAAGCGCCTGCATGCCGCCTTCCCGCACAGCTTTGCGGCGGGCGTCCCATGTATCCGGAGTGCCGAGTTTGGGCGCGGTGTTGGCCAGGACCAGCGCACTCAGGCGCTGCGGAGCATGGATCGCCAGCCACTGGCCCACAGCGCCGCCCATGGAGAGACCGCAGAAAGCAAACTTGCCAAGGCCGAGTTTGTCTGCCAGCGCAAGCACGTCTTGCCCGAGCTCATCCAGCGTGTAATCGCCGTTCGGCACATCAGACGCACCATGACCGCGCGTGTCATAGCGTAGGATCTGGAAATGCTGGAGCAGATCAGGCATCTGCGGCGCCCACATGCTATGGTCGCAGCCCAGCGAATGTGAAAGCACCAAGGGAGGAAAATCGCTCCGGCCTTCCAGCCGGTAAAAAAGGCGAGTGTCAGTGATCTCTGCGAACGGCACGTTCTACCTCATGAATTGTTCCTGGTACCTGCAGGCCAGTAAATCTGCCAGCTTTTTTCCTGCGCGATTTTTTCCAGATCGGGGTTGGGATTTACGGCAAAAGCGTGCCGCGCAAGCTCCAGCATGTCGGCGTCATGAATGGAGTTGCCAAAGCATACGTCCACGGGCTTCTTTACGACTTCATGAATCGCAGTGGCTTTGCCGGGGCCGCTGGGAACGCGAACCAGACGGTCAGTGATTTGTCCATCTTCAATATGGACGCTGGCAGCCAGCACGCGACGCCGCGGAATGCCAAAGCGTTTTACGCCTTCACGCACCACCCAGTCATTGGTGGATGAAACAGCCCAGACCTCGCAGCCCACAGATTCCAGCTCCCGCGTGAGCCGCAGCATCTCCGGAAAGATGCGCTTCTCCACGATGCTGGAGAAAAACTCTTCCGCCGCTTCCTGCAGCGTCTGCACGGAGTGGCCGGCGTTGATGGTCACCATTTCGCCGCACATGACAGTTTCATCCACCTTGCCCTGTTTGTAGTCGGCATAGCGGGCAGCCGCGCGCTCCGCTGCGCCGTGCGGGAACATGCCACGATCAATCTGCCAATAAAAGAAGTCCGCGCCGGAGTCGCCGCTCCACAGCGTGCCGTCACAGTCAAATACAGCAACATCAGGACGTAAGGCCAGTACGGAATCAGCGAAGCGCTGGCTGGGCGAAGAGGTTTCAGTTCTCAAATGGCGGTACCTGCACGAAGTTTCTCAAAGTCTTCCGGCGTGTCTACATTAGCGACAACCAACGGGTCACTGACCGGAATGTAACTGATGTGGGACTGGTTGGCATGCTCCACGTCGCGAGCGGTGCTGTGAACGGGTGTGCGCAGGAACGCTTCAATCATTTCGCGTCCGATGATAAAAGGATGGCCGTGCTTGCCGCCGAACTCCGGTACCACTGCCCAGATGCGCTCATCGCTGGTTAGAAATGCCGCCTTGATTTGCTCAATTGTTTCCACCTCCGCCGGCGGGCGGTCGACAAGCGTAACAATGGCAGCATCGCGTCCGCGATTGAGAACGTCTTGCAACCCCACTTGCAGGGAACTGAACTGCCCTTGCTGGGGATTTTGGTTTACCACCAGAAATGCCGCATGGGAATCGGCAATAGGGGCCAGGCTGGCTACGTTGGCTCCGGCCACCACGATCACCAGTTCCGTTACCGGTTGCAGCGCGCGTATGGCTGCGGAAAGGAATGTGCCGTCACGCCAGGGCAACAAGGCCTTATCGCGGCCCATGCGCGAGGACGCCCCGGCTGAGAGGATCACGCCCGCAAATGACGGTGAAAGGGCCATTGGTAAAACTATATCTTAATTGGTTGGGTTGGAAATTGTTCACGATGCGTGCCTCCGTGGTGGATTTTGCGCCATCCGGTAAAATATCCCTGTGGACATCTATGAAGAGATAACTCGGCTGCGGCGCGAAGGCCGCCGCGGGGCGTTGGCGACGATCATCAATGTGCGCGGCTCCATTCCCTCGTTTGAGTCGGCCAAGATGCTGGTACGCGATGACGGCTCCATCGTTGGCACCATTGGCGGCGGCTGCGTTGAGGCCGAAGTCTGGGAAGCTGCTCGCGAGTCCATGAAGACCGAGAAGCCGAAGACGCTCCACTTCGACCTGAATAACAATCCCAAGTACGACACAGGCCTGGTCTGCGGTGGGACATTGGAAGTTTTTGTCGAGCCGGTTCTGGCTGTCTCTACGCTTTACATCTTTGGCGCGGGACACGTTGCCTGGAGCCTTTATAAAGTCGCGCGTATAGCCGGCTTTGACGTGGTGGTCACCGACGATCGCGAGAGCTACGCTAACCGCGAGCGTTTCCCTGATGCTCGTGACGTATACGCCGACGAATACGAGCGCGTCACGACGCAACTGGCTCCTAACGATGCTTCTTACATTGTGATTGTCACCCGTGGCCATCGCGATGACATGCGCGTGCTGCGCTGGGCCGCCGAGACTCCGGCGCGATATATCGGCATGATCGGCTCACAGCGCAAAACCATCGCCATCTATAAAGAGCTGGAAAAAGAAGGCATTGCCGCCGAGAAGCTGGCGCGCGTCTATGCTCCGGTAGGCATCGATATTGGCGCAATCACGCCGGAAGAAATTGCCGTGGCAATTGTGGCCGAACTGATCGCCATCCGCCGCAACTCCGCTACGCTGCTCCCGCACATGAAGAGCGCCAAGGCAGCGGAGATCCTGAAGCAGTTGTAAGACAATCGTTTCCTTCGTCCATAATCCTTATCCTGCCTTCCTGAGCGTAGTCCGCAGGAGCAATGCGACTGCGGGCGAGTCGAAGGACCCCGAGAATATCGAAATCCACCAGAGTGCTCCAGGGAGTTTTCACGATGATTTTTCGTAAGAATGCCTCGGGACCGCGTCTACGCTATACACATTCTCGGGATCCTTCGACTTCGTGCTATAGGTTGTGGACAGAGCGGCATCTTAGCGGCGCTTCGCTCAGGACGGCAGAGCTGTAGGGTTTTCACAAAGGCCTTTGACAAGGGACTGAAGAGCAATGCGCTGCAATAATCCAACTGGACATTGCAGTTCAGAGCGAAGACCTTCAAGCGAGTGAGTGAACGTCAAAGCTTGAGTGCTGTCGGGTGCTTGGGCTGGTAAAGTCCCAGCGTCCCGCCGCCGGGCAGATGAATGGTCGTAATCGAACCCCACCGAGCTTCAGTGATCGCGCTGCATTGAACGCCTTTATCGGAAAGCTCTTTTATCGTGGCTTGCAGGTCATCGCACATTAGATACATTTCGTGATGCGGCTTTTCATTTGCTTCAGTCGGATGAGCGGCGAGCTCGGCCGGCGGCGCGGCAAAGATCAGCCAGCCATGTCCGGCGTCGACCGACTTGAGGCCAAGCACATCGCGCAGAAAAGCGCGGACCTTGTCGGCGTCTGGTGAATAAAGGATGGCGTGGAGGCCAAGAATCATTTTTTTGTACCTCGAGCGTAGCGAGAGGTCACTATCTTTACGTGACTCTTGCGGTCCAAATTTTATCGTTGCGATGTCCTGAATAAAATTATTTTCTCGCAACTTCGGTATCACCGTTGAACTTTTAAATTCTGCTGACCATAGGGTTCCCTCACTAGCGCTCGGGACAAAAAACCGTAGGGTTCCCTCGCTAGCGCTCGGGACAAGGCAGTGATAACCTCGCTTGTTTGGCCATCGCGCAAGGAGAGTCCCTGATGAAAGCAGTCCGTTTCCATGAGTTTGGCGGCCCTGAAGTCTTGAAGTATGAAGACGTGCCGGACATCAAGCCACGCAAAGACCAGGTGCTGCTGCGAGTGAAAGCGTGCGCGCTAAACCATCTGGACCTGTTCATCCGCAAAGGATTGCCGGGCATCAAACTGCCGCACATCAACGGCAGTGATGTTTCCGGCGACATTGCCGAGGTGGGTGAGTACATCACGGACCTGAAGGCAGGCCAGCGCGTGCTGCTTGCGCCCATGACGTTTTGCGGCGTCTGCCCAAAATGCACTGAGGGACAGCAGAATTTCTGCCCGCAATTCAGCGTGCTGGGCTATTTGAATGACGGCGGCAACTGCGAATATATCGCCATGCCGCGCGTGAACGTGCTGCCGATTCCCGAAGAGCTTACCTATGACGAGGCTGCGTCTCTTCCGCTGGTCTCGCTCACTGCGTGGCACATGCTGGTGAGCCGGTGCGGCATCAAGCCCGCGGACACAGTGCTGGTACTGGGTGGCGGATCAGGTATTGGAACCATTGCAATTCAGATCTGTAAGATGTTTGGCGCCACCTGTATTGCCACCGCGGGCGACGAAAACAAGCTGGACCAATGCCGCGACCTGGGCGCCGACCACGTGATCAACCATTACAAACAGAAGATCGGCGACGAGGTAAAAAAGATCACGAACAGGCAGATGTGCGACATTGTATTTGAGCATGTGGGCAAAGCCACGTGGCAGGAGAGCATGAAGTCGCTTAAGCCGGGCGGCAAGCTGGTAACCTGCGGAGCTACCACGGGACCGGAAGCCAGTTTTGATATCAGATTTTTATTTGCCCGCCAGCTTTCGTTTCTGGGCTCATTCATGGGCACCATGGGCGACTTCCATGAGGTGATGAAGCACATCTTTGCCGGCAAGATTAAGCCCGTAGTAGATAAGAGCTTCCCATTGCGAGAAGCCGCAGCCGCGCATGAGCGACTGGAGAAG
>JASLFF010000773.1 GCA_030150795.1 Terriglobales bacterium
CGAAGGCGTGAAAGTGCAGGACAAATTGCCGCCGGAAAACCCAATCCGCGAAGAACTGGAAATACAGGCGCGTAATGACCTGGTAAAAAAAGTCAAAGAGAAAGTTGCGACTCTGCCGCAGAAGATCCTGGATGAAGCTCGGCGCCGGGTCGGCGAAAAGGACTTTGACGCCGCGGCCGAGCAATACATCCTTTATCTCAATTCCACTCCTGAAGATGCTCTTTATCGCGACGAAGCTAACAAATTCCTGCAAGAGAATTTCAGGGTCGCGATGAAAAATATTTCGTAGCCATGCCGGCCCTTAATTCATTCTTCGCAACCTCGGCAAAGTTTCGCCAGGGAAGCATGCCTCAGGACGACGACAAAGCTGAGCTACTGGCGCCGGAATCCCGCAGCGATGAAATTGAACTTGGCGAGCAGGTGCAATTCGAGTTCCCATTCGACGTGCTTACCGTCCGCAACCGGCTTATAACAGCACAGTCACCTTGAAATCAGCCATCAACGCCGCGCTAGGAGTGCATCGCTACAGGACTTTTCAGCTATTTCTGCCGCAGCTGACGGCTTTCTCACGATGCAACCGGGTTAATTTGATTCGTGCTGCGCAACAGCTCACGTTCACCCACGTTGGCCGCGGTCAAAATCAGGCTCCCAGAGCTTCACCGGAATAGTTTCGTACCTGCTCGTAAACGCATCGGGAGGGAGGATGGCACATAATGAGCTCCCGCGCGCAGAAGAGACACTTGCGACAATAAGATTAATTTTGAACTTCTGGCTTCACTCGACGACACGAAAAGTAATCAGGTTGGACCGCACCGTCACTAGTTGGCCCGCATGGCTGGAATTTTGAAAAGTTCGAGCCACAAAAACGGTATAAGTACCTGGCTTCAGATCGAACGCTTTGCTCAGCTCGAACTCGTCGCTTCTCGACTCGCCCGGCCGAAGATCAACGATCATCTTTCTGCCTTCTTGTCCCGCTTCCTCGCGCTGTCTGCCGAAAGCATTTTTCATCGTATGCTGCCCGAGGCTGTTAGAAACGACATATGTATAATCTATCCATTGCGAACGGACTACGAGTGGAACCGGGTTTGCTCCAAAATTCTTCAAGAGAATATCCAGAACGATATCATCGGATTTCTTGTAATCTGCCTCGGAAACCACAATGGAAATAGCCAGTCCTTCTTTTTTCTCACCCCACTGCCTTTCCTTCATAGGTTGCAATCCTTTCGAATCCTGATCCGTGAGAAACAGCGACAACATCAAGATAAGGACAATCTTAATCCGGAGGCGTGTTTCGTAAATCTTGAGTTGCATAAAATATCGAACTTAGCCCCATTTTACCTCCATGTAATGTTCGTGACATTGTCTGTCCATGTGGGCAATTCAGTTGATGCTACGCCGGAAGGGTTCACGTCGCTGCTGACCCCTGTTGGAGGAGTCCAGACATTGCCTGCGCTGCCTGGGGCCCCGACTCGCGATGTTCTTCCAGCCCAGTGCCAATCTAGACGCATGAGGGTTACCCATATACTGTCGGCGCCCGCAGGTTTATACATGAAATAAAGACGAAATAAATCGTTAACAGACTTTTCCTGAAGGTTTGAAGTTAGCGGAGTTGAGGGGCTGTCGTTTGAGGTCCATGTTGCACTAGCGCTAGCTGTCACAGGTACTGCCGCAGAATACGGCACTGTAGTGTCCAGCATATAAACTCCTCCGCTGCTATTCGCTTGGCTGGTACCAGAGTTTTGGGTTCGCCTTCGATTGCTGTTATTCAACTGAGTAGCAGCAATTACACCGTCCCCCCCCGCTGGAGCTGTCGCCGTGCAGGTCCACTGAATCCCAACCGTTGGACTTTGGCCATAATATAAGCTCATCGGAGGATCTCCAGGGAACCCAGTTGCCCCCACCCCAACGCTGCCCGTTACCGATGTCATACTGACGCTCGTTGGTGTAAGCACAGTGTGCGTTACCTGAGCGGTAAGTTGCGAGCCGCGCACCGTGGCGGCAACTTGAACCGTCTGCGTGCCACCAGCAATCCAGTAGAAGTCTAGGTTAACGCCCTGCAAATCACTCGCATTAAGCTCGGTTCTCGTGCCGGCTGTTGTCGATTGCGTGTATCCTTTGACCCGCTGCCCCGGTACGGTCCATTGAATATTCGTCATTGCCTCGGCAGGCCTGGTGCGAACCATCAATTCAATCTTCTTACCTACGATCACGGTTTGAGTTGTGCCGCTCACAACTGCGCCACTCTTTCTATCAATGATCTCTAATACTGGTGGTGGCGGACATGGAGTGGTGCCCCCATCGATCGGGGCCCCAGCATCCGAGCATTGCGGTGTCCCGCCTTCTGATGCTGATCCTCCATCGAAGGGAGTATAGGCTGGCGCACTGTCGCTGGGTCGGCTACAACTGCCGCAGCCACAACCTGGCATGCTAATTTCTCTCGTTTTCCGCCAACACGTGCTTCATGTAAAGATTCGCCTTGGCATAGAGTTCTTCAGTTCTGGCTGTGGGATCGGGAAAGCGTTTGCTGTCCAGCCTTCTGGCGATCCAGCTGCACAGCGGGTCGTTCGCAAAACCGTGCCCCATGAAAAAAGTCAACGCAGCCATCAACAGCATCCCTTTAGCGCTGGCGAGGCCGTGGCTGCGCGCATTATCAAAACCCTGCTCGATGATCGCTCTGATCCTGGATTCACCCAGGTAATCGCAAGTTTGCGGGTAGATCAATCGCAATTCCTTCACCGCACAATCTTCCAAGGCGACCCCAAGCTTTACCATGCTCTCAATCCGGACTTCACTTAGCCGTTTCATAGCATCAAGGAAATATTTGTGACTCGGCCCAGTGACTTGAGCGACATACTCGTTCATCGCATCGAACAGCCGGTCGGCGCGGGCTATCTGGTCCATCTGCTCCGGCGCATTCAAAACCTCGCTGGCCCACGGATATTG
>JASLFF010000774.1 GCA_030150795.1 Terriglobales bacterium
CTGCGGGTGTGAAAATGTCTCCCTGCTGTGCCTCCGGACGCGACTCCTTTGTCTTTTCTGCTGTTTGTTGCTTCTCCTGCGCCAATTTGCCTGGAGAGTCCGTTGGCTTCTCTGCTATGTCCTGCTTTTTCTTGGCTGAAAGATAGTTGTCTATACGGTTCTGAAATTCTTTAATTGCACTCTCATTTCCCTTTTGTGCAACCGTGCAAGGGGCCAACAAAATGGAGAGAAGGCCCAGTAACAGCCACTTTCGGCAAGCCTTAAGGCCCATAAAAAAACCTCATCCTTTTATTATTTTAGATGCAGGAACCCTAATATCCACTTGAGTTACTCCGCTACCGCCTCTTCCACAATCCTTGCCGCTGCCCTCTTTACCGCTTTCGCAAGCGCGCCTTTTACCACTTCAGTTGCCTCAGCGCGGTCCACCTCGACTTTAGCTTCCTTTTCAATCGCCTTCACCACATCCTGTATCACCGGCGCAGGCGCAAGTTTACGCTTCACCGCTTTTGTCACTTTTCTCGACGTCCGTTCCGCCCGCGCGCTCACGCGTTTCTTGTCTGCGCGCCGGTCCGCAGGCGTTGAAGCCTTCCAGTCATCTTCGAAAACCGTAACCAGGGAACTGACGGCCTTGGCGTTGCTTATAATCATGCCAATCTCGCGCCGCTCATCTAGTTCGAGCTTCCGCATGCTCTGGCTGCCGAGAAATGCCTGTTTGCAATCGCGAATGATCACTCGCGTATGCAGCCGCATGCGTTTAAATGCCCGGACGGAGAGGCGCTTATTACGGGAGACGTGTCCAATGATCTTGACCTGCACTCCTGCCTGGCCGCGTTCCTGGAGTATGCGCAAGATCTCTTTGTCGGCGATGTCAACGTCATAAATCAGAAGTTCGCTTTTGGCTCCCTTGATGAATGTCTCCAATCCCTGCCGCGCATTCACTGGGCTTACCAGAAACTTGTTTGACCTGGATTTGTAGGGCTGGCGCTGGGTATCGCAGGCGAAAAGCCGCGACGCTTCCTTCACTAGTTCGCGGTTCCTGGTCGCAATGCCAAAGCTGCGGCTTCGCTCCGTATCCAGGTGCGTGAAGTTGTAGGTCAGTAGATAGAGTTCTTTGCCGTCCACCAGCATCATCTTGCCGTGGTAACGAATTAAGTCATCCGCCGTGCGGGCAACGGTGATTCCTTTTTCCAGAAATCGCATCTCCAGTTTGCGCAGGTTCTTTTCTCCCCCGCGATTGGTAAATGCGATCAGCGCATGGACGAATACCCCCCGCTGGGCAGCGTCTTCAAGCGCGTGTTCGATCTCCGTCTGGTCGAAGCGAAAAATAACAATCTCAATGCTTTTTTTTGCCCGTTTAATAGCTTTAAGCAGGGGCGCGGCGCCGTCCGCCGGCTGAACTATCAGCTTCAATGGTGCTCCTTGATCTCTCCACAGCAGTAAATTGGGGCGCTTGTGGTCGCACGCTACACCCTAATGTTAGATGCAGCTCTGGCCTGCAGCTTTGGCTATTTCCTCTACTCTGAATTAAGCATCCAACTTTCGGGTACTCTGATGTCTTTTTGCTACTACGCACGCTTTCGCCGACAGACGCTCGCAACAGCCGTTCTGGTCGTCCTGGCCGCTTTTCCGGTCTTGGCCCAAAATCCGGCAAAAGGGCCTTCTTCTGCTCAGCATGCCGCTGTTCTGTGGAACGACCCTGGCGACATCAAGTCAAAAGACCTGCTGAACGGCCCCGGTGGCGAAAAACACCATCCTCGACTGCCGGTGAAGTTTCTAAAGGAAGATAAGCACGGGCAGAATTCCAAATTTGACGTCGAGGCCGCCGATGGGACGAAGTGGAAGGCCAAGCTGGGAATCGAAGCGCAGCCGGAAGTGGTGGCGACACGGCTGTTGTGGGCCATCGGCTACTTCACCAATGACAATTACTACGTCCCGAATCTGGAAGTAAAGGATCTTCCCACCCATCTGCATCGCGGACAAGGCCATCTGATTTCTCCAAACCATTTCGATGGGGCCCGGTTGCAACGTCATATTGGCGGCGAAAAAAAAGATGCTAACTGGAACTGGCAACACAATCCATTTGTGGGCACGCGCGAGTTCAACGGGCTGCGAGTGATGATGGCTTTCCTGAGCAACTGGGACCTTAAGGACGAGAACAATGCGATCTTTACGGATAAAGACGGCCAGCAACAGTATCTTGTCACGGACGTAGGTACGGCTTTCGGCGCTTCCGGCAAGCACTGGACCGAAGCCGCGTCAAAAAATAATTTGCAGGAATATACAAAAGCCAGGTTAATTTCCAAGGTCGCGCCGGATTACGTGGACTTCAACTTCCCCCGCCGACCGCCGCTGCTCCACCTGCTTGTTCTGCCCAGCTACCTTCATCAGGTGCATATGCGCTGGGTGGGTAATCGCGTCCCTCGGGCCGACGCCAAGTGGCTGGGTTCACTGCTTGCTCAACTCACCGCAGATCAAATCCTCGACGCCTTTCGTGCCGGCGGCTACCCACCGGACAAAGCAGCAGCCTTTACCAAAGTTGTACAAAACAGGATTGCTGAGTTGAATCAGCTGTAATGGAGAAATTCTCTAGGCGGCTTCTCCGCCCTTGAACTGCAGCTTGTGAAGTTTCGCATACAGTCCGCCTGCTTTGAGCAGTTCGTCGTGTTTTCCTTGCTCCACGATTGTTCCTTCATTCACCACAAAGATCACGTCGGCGCGGCGAATGGTGGAGAGCCTGTGCGCGATCACGATCGTGGTCTTCCCTTCCATCAGCCGGTCTAAAGCCTCAAACACCAATTTCTCTGACGCCGCATCCAGACCGGACGTGGGCTCGTCCAGCATCAGTATGGGCGTGTTGCGGATGATGGCGCGTGCAATCGCGATCCGCTGGCGCTGCCCGCCGGAAAGCGTCATGCCGCGCTCGCCCACAATCGTGTCAAAACCTTGCGGCAGCTTCTCAATAAACTCCATGGCGTTGGCCAGTTCCGCGGCCCGCTCAATTTCCTTCTGGGTCGCTTCAGGCTTTCCGTACGCAATGTTTTGCCACAGCGGCCCGTGAAACAGCACATTCTCCTGCAAAACATAGCTGATGTGTTGCCGCAGGGATTGCTGTTTGATCTTTCTTACATCTATTCCGTCGATTTTTATCACGCCTTTGTTCGCATCGTAGAATCGCGGCACCAGGCTTACAATCGTCGTTTTACCAACTCCCGTTGGTCCCACCAGCGCCGCCACCTGTCCAGGTTCAATGCGGAAACTCATGTCCTTGAGGATGGGTTGGTCAGGCACATACGCAAAAGAAACGTGCTCAAACTCAATTTTTCCTTTTAGCTTTTTTACCGCCTTGGCGCCGCGCAGATCGTGCACTTCATCATCGGTCTGCAGGATTTCCTGAATGCGCTCATACCCCACGGCCGCCTTGGAATACGTGTCAGTCATCTTGGAAAGTTCCTGCATGGGCTTGTACATCTTGCTCAGGTATTGCACAAACAGCACCATCGACCCCACGGAGAGAGCCCCGCTGAGCGTAAGCCGCGCGCCGAACCACAGCACCAGACATGTTCCGGCCGCCACAATCACGTCCACAAGAGGAGTAAGCTTTGCCTTCAAACTGCGGGCGCGCAACGCCGACTCCACTTCTTCAAGGCTTACTTCTTCCAGTCTTTCCTGCTCATAGCGTTCGCGAGCGAAGGCTTTCACCACGCGAATGGAAGACAAGACCTCTTCCACCACTGAGAAAACCGCGCTTTCTTTTTTTCTGACTTTACGCGCAGCTTTCTTGATGCGGCGTGTATAGCTGTAGACGACCAGGAACAGGATCGGCGCTACGGAAAGCGCGATCAGCGTAAACCGCCAGTTCAACCAGAACATCACGCTCACCATGCCAACCAGAGTCAGCACGTTGATCACTGAACTCAACAGCCCTGAAGCAATAAAGCTCTGGATGTCATCCACGTCAGAGGTAACGCGGCTGATAAGGTCGCCGGTCCGGCTCTGGTCGTGGAAAGCCAGAGACAGGCGCTGCATGTGGGCATAAATGGCTCGCCGAAGATCGTATGTCACCCACTGCCCAACGCTGGTGGTCAGGTATTTTTCTCCATATGTGGAGATAGCGTCCAGCAGCGCAATTGCCATCACTGCAATACAGGCGAACTTGATTGTGGCAAACTTGTCGGCCCCCACAAATCGATAGATAAAGTGAGGCAAGTCTGATCTTCCGGCGTGGTTCTTAAACACCTCATCCAGGACGATTTTGAGGGGCCATGGCTGCAGCAGGTTCGCAATCGCTTCACCCACTACCGCAAGAAAGCCCAGGCCCAGAGATGAAGCATGAGGCCGCAGTAGCGCCCGTATAGTCAGGCGTTTGCGCTTTTTAGGCGGAGCAGCAGCGCCTACAGAATCAGCTTTTTTGGAGACAGTCTGCACGTCGGCAGGCATGGCCTCACTAAGCTCGAACTTTTGTCCCACTCAAGCCGTCCTTCCTCATGCTTTAAGATGCAGCAGCACAGGATGACGACCGCCTGTGGAGACCGGCCAGCTGGGTGTAAATAAATGTAAGTAAAGGGACACCGAGGGGACTGGGGATCGCAAGCGACGACGCCGTCCTTTATTGGGAAGGTTTTATCGGGAAATCCTGAGAAATTCCGGGATAAAGCTTTTTTCGCTCTGCATTGGAACTGCCTGTCGAACGATCAGCTTCGTTGGTTGATCAACTCGTTCCGCGCAGATCGCCACCAGATATTCGGGGCTCGGCTGGAATTGCCAGAACTGCCAGCGCGCTGCATCGTCGGACAGTTCGGGATCAATCGCGATTTCAACGGCACGATCATGAGGGTAGTGAAAGCTAAACTTGTCCAGCGGCAATGACAAACCCATGCCTCGCGCCTTGATATAGGATTCCTTGAACGTCCAGTACTCAAAGAATCGATATTGCTGTTGATGCGGCGGCATATTATTCAGCGCTAGGACTTCTGTAGGCGCAAAAAAGCGGTCCGCAATATCAATTGATACGTCACGCGCCCGGCAATTCTCCAC
>JASLFF010000008.1 GCA_030150795.1 Terriglobales bacterium
CACCGTGCCTTCAGCCACTGTACAGCGTGTTTCGGCTGAACTGCTGGAAAAAGGCGGCATCCAGCGGCCTTACCTTGGCCTCGCGATGCAGGCTGCGCCTCTGCCGGAATCTTTACGGACTCGCCTGAATCTAACCGCCAGCGAGGGATTGCTCGTTGTCCACGTTGAACCCGGAAGCCCTGCGGACAAAGCCGCCGTTTTCCTGGGAGACGTACTGATCGCATTGGCGGGCAAGCCGGTGGCGGACACGGAATCCGTACAAAGCATTTTGCGCTCGCACAAACCGGGCGATTCGGTTGAAGCAAGCTTGATTCGCGGCGGAGCAATCACCACAAGCAGCGTGCAGTTGGAAGCCCGCGCCGCGTAGTGAATGACGCAAACACCGGCATTGTTGCGCTGGAGGAAACGGCTAAACACTAAGGAATGGAAAAGCGAGGCGATAATTCGTTACGGGTGCTTGTGGTGGCAGGCACGTCCGCGCGCCGTGCCCACCTTGCCGGCGTAATATCGCGTGCATGGCGTGGTGTGAGTGTCATTTCCGATTCCCAAATCTCTCCAGAAAGATTTGCCGCTTCCAAATCCAACATCCTGGTGGCCGACCTGGACACTCCAGCCTCGGCCGCTGCGATGGTTGATTTTCTTGAAGGAGCGCCGGCAGGCGCCGGTTCGGTGGCGCTCATCGACGATCCCGATCCAACATGGGTGCGGTCCGCCCTGAGAGCTTCCATCCATGCGATCATCTCGCGTGACGCCAATACTGAAGATATGCAACTGGCGCTGCAAACCGCCGACGCCGGGTTTGTCCTTCTCCATCCCACTTCTGTTCACGGCCTGCTGCAAAATAATTCGATCACCGAAATCAACGATTTAAGCGAAGACCGTTTAAGCGAAGACCTGGCCCCCGAAGACATGATTGAAGACTTAACAGCCCGAGAGTCTGAGGTCCTTCGCCTCGTGAGTATGGGCCTAGGCAACAAAGAAATTGCCGTTCGCCTGGCGATCTCCGAGCACACCGCTAAATTTCATATCAGCTCCATTTTGAGCAAGCTGCATGCAGGCAGCCGGACTCAAGCCGTGAGCCTGGGAATTCGAAAAGGATTGATCCCAATCTGAGTACCCGAGATACTTCTTTATAGTTTCTGATCAATTAGAATTTTCTTAGCTATCTCGACAAAGCAGAAGCCATTGGGGCGGTGTACCAGTGCTCACTCGATACTCGCTTCAGACCACCTGAGTAAAGTCCAAATTCCTGTTTCTACTCTGGATCAGTCCACTGTCTAGTTCGTCCCAATGCCCTAGTCCCCATGATGCCTTTACACAGTCTGTTGCGTGATATGCTCAAGGTGCCACTCGTCTGCAAACGCTCAGCTTAGAGCAGGAGTAAACGAGAAAAGAATGTATCCCCCGTCTACCACTCGCCTGCGCGTGATCTCGTGGGTCGTTACGTTTCTGTTGCCTGTGGCAGCCTGGAGCGCTGCGCGCTATAGCCTTTCATTCTTCCATCCCGGAGTGGGAGTATTTTTTATTGCCGCCGCCGGAATTTCAGCAGTCATTGGCGGCTTGCCCGCAGCGGTAACGGGCGCGTTGCTGAACACTGCCGCCCTTGTCGGCTTCTCTTATCTTTATCAGCCGCAGATTTCCACAACCAGCAATGAACTCTGGGCAGCTCTGCTGATCGCCGTAACACTGGTAGTAGGGCTCGCCCGGCAAAAGTGGTCCACGGCGGAAATGCTTGCCGGAACGCTCAGCAATGACCTTGCCCGGATGCGCGATGAGTTGGAGTCACAGCGCAGCGACCTCAAGCGCTTTCACGATCTCAGTGTGCGTCTCTCCAGCAACCTGGAATTGCAGCGCTTGTTGAATGACGTTCTAACTTCCATCGCCGCGCTGCAAAAAACCGATCTCGGCATGCTGCTGCTTCTGCCTGGGCGCTCCAGCAAGACTCTTCAAGTGGCCACCTTCGCCGGATTCACAGCGGAGCAGATCAAGGCTTTTGGCGATTTGCCGGCATCGTTCTTTTCTCCTGACCGCCGCGTATTGATTGAAGATATTGACAAGGCCGGCACATATTTCCCATTCATGGATGCCGCCGCACAAGTTGGATTCAAATCGGTTTTCAGCACTCCGATCGTCAATGCCCACGGCGACGCACTTGGCGTGGTGGTTACGTTCTTCCGCAAGCCGCATGCTCCCAGTGATCGCCAGTCGCGGCTGGTAGAGCTTTACGCGCGGCAAGCCGCTAACGCCCTGGACAATGCGCGTCTTTACCATGATTCGCTGCAGACTCTGGCCGCGGAACAGCAGCGCACCGCGGTGCTGCGCGCATTGGCGGAAGCTTCCGTTCAGATCAACTCCGTGGTGGCGCTCGATTCCCTGCTGCAAGTCATCACAGATCAGGCGCGAAACATCATTGGCGCGCGGCAGGCACTCACCACGCTTCTCCCAAAGGGCGAATGGAACCGCAGCATTACCTGTGTCTCCGTGGCAGAAGGGCAAACAGCTCTGGAGTTCGCCAAGGAAAGCTCTGAAATGTTTGTGCTGGCCTGCAAACTCAACAAACCTGTGCGGCTGAATGCAGGTGAGCGGGCCAACACATGGGGTCCGGTGCGTCGGGCCACGGATGCCACACGTTACGGTTGGCTGGCGGCTCCATTGCTCACGCGTGATGGACGCAATCTTGGGTTGATCCAGCTTTCGCAAAAATTGACCGGCGATTTCTCTCCCGACGACGAAGCTATTCTCGTCCAGCTTACGCACATGGCTTCCGTGGCCATTGACAATGTGCGGCTCTACCGTGAGGCGCAGGAGCAGATTGCTGAAACCAAGCTCGCGCAGGAGATGCTGGAGCGCGGCAAGGAAAGCATGCAACTGGCGCAGCAATACGTCGGCATTGGTATCTGGGAATGGGACCTGCAAACCGGCGAGCTGGCATGGTCAGATGAAATCCGGCGTCTCCACGGAATCGAAGTGGAAAAATTCGATGGCCGCTACGAAAGCTGGATGGAAAGCATTGTTCCTGAAGACCGCCAACAGGTGCATCAGTCCATTACCAACGCGCTGGCCAGCAAGAGCGAGTATGAAGTCCAATACCGCGTCTATATGGCCGATAAAAGCCTTCACTGGCTGGAGGCGCGCGGACGAACAATTGTCATCGGCGACCTGCCCGTGCGCATGCTGGGCGTGGCCATGGACGTTACTTCGCGCAAAGCGGCGGAGCAGACGCTGCGGCAGTCGGAAAAAATTGCCGCTACCGGACGCCTTGCAGCCAGCATCGCGCATGAAATCAACAACCCGCTCGCTTCTGTAATGAATGCGCTGTACATTCTGCGCACCAATTCCAGAGTTCCGGAGTCGGCCCTGATCTACGTAAAGACCGCTGAGGAAGAACTGGCCCGCGTGGTGCATATCACCAAGCAGACTCTTGGTTTCTATCGCGAGATATCTTCCCCGGTAATGAGTTCCGTGCCACAGCTTTTTGAGGAAGTCCTGGCCGCCTATGACGCTCGCATCGAACAGGGCAACATCGCCGTACACAGGGATTTTAGTGATGTTGGTCCGCTGGCGGCGTTCCCCAGTGAATTGCGCCAGGTGTTTTCCAATCTGGTATTGAATGCCATTGAAGCCATCTCAGGGCCGGGAAATATCTATATCCGAGTGCGATATGGGCATGACGGGCAAGAGCGCGAAGGCATACGCGTTATCGTGGCGGACGACGGCTGCGGCATCGCAGCGGAAAACATGCCGCAGATCTTTGAGCCGTTCTTTACTACAAAAGATTCCAAAGGCACCGGACTGGGCTTGTGGGTAAGCCAGGGCATTGTGCAGAAGCACCAGGGCAGCCTGCGCGTCCGCAGCCGTACCGATGAAGCAAGACACGGTACCTGCTGCAGCGTCTTCCTGCCATTCGCCACCCATGACGCCTCGGCGGAAGATATGGCGGTGGCGTCCCATGATCAGCCGCAGGATATGATGACGAAAACTGCCGGCTCCGGCAACGATCGTTCTGCAGCCTAACAGATTATCGAAAAATCTCTTCGGGCAAGACAAGTGTGCAGGGCCCGGCTTCAGTCGGCCTGAAGTGCCTCAGATGAGGCGGGCTTTAAAGCAGTTTTAGTGTTAACGTCAACTTTTTATAGTTCGTCATCCCGTCTATGACGACAACGGCCGGTGTCAAGTCTAAAAAAGACAAACGAGTGCATCGCGCTGGAAACGCAGTCAAGGGCGCC
>JASLFF010000025.1 GCA_030150795.1 Terriglobales bacterium
CCGGACCGATCATCCCATGGAATTCAAGATGCTGACCGCGGGAGCCGAGATCAAGAAAAGCCTGGAGCAGCTATGCTGTTCCACACAAACCGGGCTTACAGTAAGAGATCGAGTAATTGAGCTGAGTGAACTCACCATACCGCCGTTCACGGCCAACCATGTTTTTGATCATTTGCAATCCATGCTGACGCTGGCAAAAGTTATCCATGACATGCCGGGAGCAGATTGCATCAAGGTTGATCCGCTGCCGCAACGGGGCAGCAGTTGGCCGGTGCGTATTGCGTTGGCCGGAGGGTTGGTTTGCCTGGTGGCGCTGCTTTTTACGCAACCTTACAATCGCCTGCCGGGCGCAAGTGCAAATGCCAATACCGTCCTGCCGCCTTCCGGCGTGACGCCCGGTGACGCGGGGAGAATGCAACAATTGCAAGGATGGCACACAGCCGGCCGAGAAGATTTCCCCGCCGCAGTACAGCGCTATTTGCAGCAACGCCGGTTGGAGCCTTCAGGGCATATCGTCGCCGATTTTAGCGGACGCGGCATCGCCATTGACTCAGCTTATCTCCTGATCGACGGGAGCGGACGCAAAAGAGTGAGCATGTTGGCAAAGGGAGCAGTGGCTTACGACGCGATTTTTCCCAAAGTGGAATTCCTGGCGCGGATATCCAAAAGCGCGATGGCAAAGATACAATGGATGTCGTCAGATCCTCCATTACTTTCCGATGGCGATGGTTTACTGGTTGTGCAAAACGCGAACGATCCAACCGCAAGCGTGGTGTTGTTGAGACACGGATCCCAAACCCTCTCAGCCCGTCCCGCAGACTTCAACAAAATCGATCTGGCTACGCAATAAAAGAATTCAGGAACAGGAACAGTCAAAATATGATTCGCAAAGGCCGCCTCTTTACTCCAGGTCCAACACAGCTTTTACCTTCAGCACAACTCGCCATGGCCGCTGCTACGATGCACCATCGCACAGCGGAGTTCCGCGCGCTCTACACACGTGTACTGGCGGATTTGAAGACGTTTGTCGGCACAAAAAATGACGTGGTGATGTTTACCGCCTCCGGCACAGGCGCTATGGAAGCCGCAATGGCCAACCTGACTTCGCCCGGAGATAAGGTCCTGATCGTCTCAGCAGGAAAATTCGGCGAGCGATGGGAAGGGCTGGCCAAGGCTTATGGCTGCCAGTTTGAAACCGTGCGCGCCCCTTACGGCCAGACGGTGACGACGCAGCAGGTGCGCGAAGCGCTGAAACCAGAACATAAAGTTCTTTTCATGCAGGCCACGGAAAGTTCCACCGGTGTGCGGCACGATGTTGAAGGAATCGCGCGGCTGGTGAAAGGCACAGACACGCTGCTGGTGGCGGACGCTATCACCGGTCTGGGCACCACGCATTTTGACGCTGACGGCTGGGGCATAGATATGTTAATTGGCGGCTCGCAAAAAGCCGTGATGGTCCCACCAGGGCTGGCTTACTGCTCAGTGAGCGATCGCGCATGGCAGCGCATGGAAACGACAAAGAATCCACGCTATTACTTTGATCTGCGCAAAGAGAGAAAGAACGGCGCGAAGGGTGAATCTTCTTATACGCCCTCTACTGCGCTGGTAGCCGCGCTTGCAGCGGCGCTTGATTACATTCGCGAACAAGGCGGCGGCGATCTGGCTGCCGGACGCAAACTTCTCATCGATAATGCGGAAACCGCGGCGGCCATGACACGTGCCGCTGCCAAGGCGCTGGGACTGAAACTTTTCTCCGCCAGCTCTCCCGGCGCGGCGCTCACGGCAATTGCTTCGCCGGATGGCGTGGATTCCAGCGATATCGTTAAGGCATTCCGGAATCATTTCGGCGCGATCGTCGCCAATGGACAAGGCGAGATGAAAGGCCAGCTTTTCCGTATAGCGCATCTTGGTTATTACGATTATCTGGACACCATCGCGGCGATTGGCGCGCTGGAACAAGTGCTAGCGGAGATTGGAAAGCCGGTGGAGTTGGGCGCAGGACTGAAAGCGGCGCAGCACGTGTATGCGGAAACTACACAGCCTGCGATGGCAACGAGGTAAGAATACGAAATGAAGATTGTAGTCGCGGAAAAAGTTGCGGCGAACGCGGTCCAATTGCTGAAAGACGAAGCGGACTGGACCGTGATCACACATGATCAGCTCGCAAACGGCCTGGACGCCGCGCTGAAAGATGCGGACGCGCTGATTGTGCGGTCGGCCGTGGACGTGAATGCGCAAGTACTGCGCGGCGCGCAGAAATTGCGGGTGATAGGACGCGCCGGCGTGGGCGTGGACAATATCGACCTGGAAGCCGCGACCAAGGCAGGAATCGCCGTGATGAATACGCCCGGCGCAAATGCGGTGGCCGTGGCGGAACATACCATTGCGCTGATGCTGGCGATGGCGCGGCATCTGTGCCGCGCGGATTCCACCACGCGCGCAGGCAAGTGGGAAAAGAAGTCACTGCAAGGCACAGAGCTGCGCGGCAAGACGCTGGGCATTGTGGGACTCGGGCGCATTGGGATGGCAGTTGCCGAGCGCGCGCGAGCTTTCGATATGAAAGTGATAGCGCATGATCCGTTTGTTTCCGCTTCTGTGGCGCGTGAACACAGGATTCAACTGGCCGAACTGGACCAGGTCTATGCGGAAGCTGACTACCTGACGCTGCACGTGGGGCTCACGCCGCAAACCGTCGGGATGATCAATGAAAAGTCGCTGGCAAAAATGAAGAAGGGCGTGCGGATCATCAATTGTGCCCGCGGTGAGTTGCTGGATGAAGCAGCAGTGGCCGCAGCGCTGGCGAGCAAGCACATCGGCGGGATTGCGGTGGACGTATTTACGGAAGAGCCGCCGAAGAATTCACCGCTGCTGGCGCTGGAAAACGTGATTGCCACGCCACATATTGCGGGATCGACGAATGAAGCGCAGGACGCAGTAGGCGTGCAGATCGCCAGCCAGGTGCGCGAATACCTGAAGCGCGGCGTGATCCAGAACGCCGTAAACATGCCGTCAATCGATCATCAGCAATACACGCAGATGCAACCGTATATCACGCTGGCGGAAAAGCTGGGCGCGTTTCTGGCGCACATTGTTCCGGCAGGGGGATCGATACAGGAAATTTTCATCCGCTATACGGGACGGATTGCAGAGTGGAATACGG
>JASLFF010000030.1 GCA_030150795.1 Terriglobales bacterium
GACGGGGAATCCTCAATGCTCCCCGTCCCTGGAACGTCTTTCCTCTGAATCCTTGCTGAAAGGCGTGATGGGAGCATGTCTTTCTGGCTCTCAGCGTCGGATTGACACTCATGTGAGCTCGGAGTAGGGTTGCTGCCACAGAACGCAATCTGAAACTAAGTATAGGAGAAAAATCATGCGAGCAAGATTTGCTCTTTACATGGCTGCCGTGTGTATATGCGGCGCCACCATCCTTCCGGCCCAGGACGCGGTCAAAGTTGATCCCAAACATTACACGGTCGTGAGTGAGAACGATCAGGTCCGAATTCTGAAAGTGCATTACGGCCCGCACGAGAAATCAGTGATGCACAGCCATCCCAACACGGTTGCGGTATTTCTTACCGATGCCACGGGAACGTTTACCTTTCCCGACGGAAAGAAGCAGGACTTTGCGGTAAAGGCGGGCGATGCACAATACAGCGCAGCTGGCACCCATTTGCCGGAAAATACCGGCGACAAGGCCATGGAGGTAATTGTGACCGAGTTGAAAGGGCACAGTGCAAAAACAGCCAAGGGGGAGAAAGCAGAGCCGGCCAAAACGGCGAAGAAGTAATCGGTTTTGTCTGCATGGTGGCACTCTGCAAAACGATGCGGAGTGCCATCATGAAAGACGCGAGGCTTGGCAGCGTGGCGACCACCAAGCTCTAACCCTTACCTACTTTGATTTCTGTTCCGCGATCCACTTGTCCGTGCGCGCGTCGAGCAGATCGAGCGGCAAGGTCCCGCCATCCAGCATTTCATCGTGGAAGCTGCGGATATCAAATTTGGGCCCCAAAGCTTTTTGTGCGCGGTCGCGCAATTCACGGAATTTTAGCTGGCCCAATTTGTAGCTAAGCGCCTGCGCCGGCCAGGCAATGTAGCGGTCTGTTTCAGACTGGATTGTCGGCTCATCCACAGCGCCGGATTTGCGCATGAAGTCCACAACCTGATCACGCGTCCATCCCTTCGAATGGATTCCGGTATCGACCACCAGGCGCACGGCGCGGAAAAGTTCAGAGGAAAGGCGGCCATAGTCGGAAGCGGGGTCCCGGTAAAAGCCGATTTCTTTGCCGAGTTGCTCGGCGTAGAGCGCCCAGCCTTCCACATAAGCGTTGAAGCCCAGACTGTGGAGGCGGAACTTGGGCAGCCCGGTGAGCTGCTGCTGGACGGAGAGCTGCATGTGATGTCCTGGGACACCTTCATGGTAGGCGATGGCTTCGTCATTGATGAGAGAGCGGTCAGCAAAATTGGATGTTGCCACAACGACGCGGCCAGGGCGCTTGCCGTCTGGAGTTCCGGTTACATAGTGGGTTGCAGCGGCTGCCTGAAATGCAGGTATGGCTTCAACCGTGACTGGTGACTTAGGCAGCAGATTGAAAAGTCCCGGAAGTTTAGGCTCCATCTGGGCGATGTAGCGGCGGAAATCGTCAAGGATCTGCTCCGCGGAGGTGGGAATGTATTTGGGATTGGTTTTGAGCGAAGCCCGGTAAGCAACAAGGTCAGCAAAGCCCGCCTTCTTGGCGATTGTCAGCATCTCGGCCTGGATGCGTTCGATTTCGCGGAGTCCAAGCTGATGAATCTCATCGGCAGTCATGTGAGTGGTAGTGCGACCATAAATGTCATTTTGGTAGCGCTTCTGACCGTCGGGAAGAGACGTGATTGCAAGCGCGGTGCGTCCCTGTGGCGCGTATTCCTTACTGATGAAAGCCGCAAAGCTCTTGTACGCGGGGATGACATCAGTGTTGATGGCGTCAGTGATTTGCTGCGTCAGGCGCTTCTGGTCGTCGGCAGAGATGGTCGGTGGATACTTCTTCGTCGGAAGAAGAAAAGGATCAGCGTCGATAACGCCTTGGCATTGCACCGGGACTTTCTCAAGAAGGAAACGGACAGGCATCAGCTTGTCTTTCATCCCGGCGCGAAGGACCTCCGTGGTCTGAGTGAAAACGCGCGGGATCTGATGCAGACGCGCGATGTAGTCCTCATAGTGCTTGACTGAATCAAAAGGGACAGAAAGCGGGAGATCCGCCAGGCCGGTATGGACGCCGCCCTGCTGGCTCACTGGCATCTCGTACTCTTTGAGATCAAAATCAGCAATGCGCTGCTGGAGCACACGAACAAGAAGATCGTGAGAGAGCTGGTCTTGATCAGAAAAGCCGGACGTTGGAATGGCCTGAAGGCGCTTAAGAAAATCTTCGTCAGTCTTGTGCCGCTGGGCAATGGCTGCAAGCGAGTAGTCTGAGAGCTTGTCATTGTAACGATAGTCGCCAAAGCCAGTGGCACGCTCAGGAGCATTGCGAAGATCAGATTCATATTGCTCTTCAAAGAGAGCATTCTGTGCGGCCACGCGGTCAGCAATCGGTTTGGGGTTTTGGGCGAAGGCAGAAACTGCTACTGCAAGCAGGAGAGACAACCTCGTGTGAAGGCGCATAGGCGCATTCAGGGTAACAGAGCGGGAGAGTTTTATGGAGGCCGCATGACGATGGGCCTCAAAGCCGCTTGAGCATTTGTATATGATTTCGGCGCATATTTGCGTTGGCAGCGGCTTGAGTGGCACAATAAGTGGTGATTTTTCAGCCGGTTGACCCCAGATAATTCTGCGTCCGAACTTGGCTGAAAGTCATCAAAAGAACCAGTAAGACTGTGGGCTTCAACAACCCCGTAGGTCGGGCGTGCAATTTGCGCAGTGGACCTGCTGGAGCCTGTGGATGCTTTCAACATCTCCGTTCCGTTGCGCTAAGCCGCGGGACTGAAGGCGGATAAATGTCGACTTTGATTGCTCCTTTGGAAGAGCGAGGCGTCAGTTGCTCGCTTGATAATTACCTTGTACTCCCCGACAACACGATGGACGCGCGCATTGCCGCGGCCAGACGCGAACTTGGTTCGCGCGCGGTGATTCTGGGCCATCATTACCAGCGTGATGAAGTGATCCGCTTCGCCGATTTTCGCGGCGATTCCTACAAGCTGGCGCAGGAAGCGGCGCGCACCAGTGCTGAATACATTGTTTTCTGCGGCGTACATTTCATGGCGGAAAGCGCAGATGTGCTGGCGCATCCGGGACAGCAGGTGATCCTGCCGGATCTCAACGCCGGTTGTTCCATGGCAGACATGGCTGAGATTGGCCAGGTGGAAAGCTGCTGGGAACAACTGGTTTCACTCGGGCTGACGGATGATCAAGGCCGAGGGATTACGCCGCTGACTTATATGAACTCCACGGCGGCGATCAAGGCATTTTGCGGCGAGCGCGGCGGTTTGGTGTGCACGTCGTCAAATGCGCCTGCGGCGTTCAAGTGGGCATTTGCGCGCAACGAGAAAATCCTGTTTCTGCCTGACCAGCATCTTGGCCGCAACACGGCATTTGCCATGGGCATTCCGCTAGACCAATGCGTGGTCTGGGACCCGTTCATGATCGGCGGCGGAGTTGACCCGCAAAGGCTGCGCAAGGCAAAGGTGATTTTGTGGAAGGGCCATTGCTCCGTCCACCAGCGTTTTCTTCCTGAGCATGTTGATCGGGTTCGAGCGCTGCATCCGGGAATTAGAGTAATCGTCCATCCGGAATGCCGCTGGGAAGTTTGCCAAAAAGCTGACGGCATCGGCTCCACGGAGAGCCTGATCAAGATGATTGCCGAGGCGCCCGAGGGCAGCAAGTTTGCCGTGGGGACGGAGATTCATCTTGTGAATCGCATGGGCAAGGAATTTGCCAGAGAGCGTAAGATGGTGATTACGCTGGATGAGTCCGGCTGCCTCTGCACCACCATGTTCCGCATTTCGCCGCAGCACCTGTGCTGGGCGCTGGAAAACCTGACGGAAGGAAGCGTGGTGAATCGTATCCAGGTTCCTAACGACGTGAAATACTGGTCACGCGTGGCCCTGGACAGGATGCTGGAGATACGCTGAGCACACGTAGAGCAAGAAGATAATTATGGCAAAACAAAAGACTTTTACGCTGGACGAAGCGCATGCGCTGTTGCCGGTATTGCGGTCATTGATCAAACGCGCCATGGACGACAAAGGCGTGATTGAAGCCGTGGAAAAAGAACTACAGGACCTGAAACACAAGATACTGCTGAGCGGCGGACTTCTGGTGGACGTTCCGGCGGTGGCGCGGCGGCGCGCCCAGCGCGACAAGGCCTTTCAGGACATCAAGGACACGCTGGCGGAAATTGATGCCATCGGCGTTCAGGTAAAGGATTTCGATATCGGCCTGCTGGATTTTCCCTGCGCGGTGGAGGATGAAATTGTCCTGCTGTGCTGGAAATACGGCGAAGAAAAAATCGAGTTCTGGCACGGTATGGAAGAAGGCTTTAAAGGCCGCAAGCCTATCGACGAGCGCATCCTGCGCGGGAAGAAGAGAGAAAAGCCGAATTAGCAAATTGGTAAATGGGTAATTTGGTAATTGAGTAATTGAAGAGCTTTTTCGGCGAATTAACACCTCGGTAGAAGCCAAAACATTCCAGCTAACCCGGATTTCTCACAAATAAATAGGAAAAAGCCATTGTTCATGGCATAAGTGATTTGTTCAGGATCATTTAGCGCCAGAGGAGACAACGGCTTTTCTATGACAGAGTGTAATCAAGTCAGCTTCGGTTTTGCACGTCATTT
>JASLFF010000253.1 GCA_030150795.1 Terriglobales bacterium
CACCAGCCAAAAAGGCCCCTTCGGCACTACATGTTTTCAGCCGAAGGCTGCAGCAAAGTAAAATTCATTACACGCCCGGCCTGGAACTCTCGACATCTACTTCTTCGGAGGATCATCGTCGTTCACTAGCAACTTCACCACCGCATCCATCGCCGCCAGAACCTTGCTTGCGGGTAAATTATGGTTGTTGCAGAAAATGGAAAACACAAACCGCTTGCCTGCCTGCGTCTGCCCATAACCGGAAAGCGCATTCACATGGCTGAGCGACCCCGTCTTGGCATGGATCAGACCGACGGCGGCTGTTTTCTGAAACCGGTCAGACAATGATCCGTCAACGCCGCTCACCGGCAGCGATTCTTCAAACGCCAGTCCCCACGGTTGGCGCGCTGCATAGATCAGCAACTGCACCGTCGCTGCAGGTGTAACCAGATCGCGACGTGAAAGCCCTGAGCCATCCAGGAAAGTAAACTCATCTTCTTTAAGGCCGGCCTGCAACAGGAATTGCTTTACCGCCGCAACGCCGCCTTCAAACGATCCACCATCGCCCCGCAGCTTGCCCGCCAGACGCAACGCCAACTCGGCATGCAGGTTCTCGCTCACTTTGTTGGTCACGCGGACATCGTCCAGCAGAGGCACGGAAAAATGTTCGGCCAGAATTTTATTGGAAGTTCCTTGATTGAAGTCAGGAGGCTCTTGCGGACGCATGGCTGGAGATATGGCAGAATTAGCGGACGGAGAGGCTGCCGTGCCTGTGGGCGACGAGATCATTGGGTGCGGAATCTGCTGATCAAAAAACTGCGCGTCTTCTCCATGCCGTGCCCGCGTCTTGCCGCGAATGGTGATGCCGCGCCGCTCCAGCATCGTGCGGAACAGTTGTGCCACAAATTCCGCCGGGTCTTCAATCGACATTGGTTCTTTCATACCGGAATCGCCCAGCGGCAGAGATCCCCAGAGCATAATGGTTTTCGATCCCGGATCGCGATGGACTCCGACCCGCTTGGCCACTGATGCGGAAGAGGTGACTACGCGATTATCAAGTTCGTAGTAACTGGTCTCCGGTTCAACTGTAACAACTGCTTTATCGCCCGGGTGCTCGCCCGGCAGAACGTTGACGAACACAACATTGTCATTGAAAGTGAGCGCAGACACCGGAGCGCCATCAATCCATTGCAGGTCGTCCCATGCCCAGCCTTCCGCGTAGCGCTCAAACGCATAAAACTTATCGTCGCCGATCAGGTCGCCATCCACAATCTTTAGGCCGTTGCGCGCTACCTGGTCAGCCATCTCTTCCAGAATTTGCGTGTGGGGAGGCGTACGCTGCGTCTTGAGCGCGTACGGCAGCACACGGCCTGAAATATTGGGGTCGCCCCGGCCAATGACGGCCAGATCGCCCAGCAACCTGCCGTTTTCATCAACTTTCCCTTCGGCCTCCACCGTGGTACGAAAGCGATAATCCGGCCCGGCGATGGCCAGCACGGCAGCCGTGGTAAAAAGCTTGGCGTTTGAAGCAGGAAGAAAAAGCTGATCAGAGTTTTGTGAATAGAGCGCCTTGCCCGTCTCCAGATCAACCACGTCAATGCCCCAGTGCGCGCGGTTGAGCGGCGGTTGGCTGAGTACAGCGGCAATCTCTTTGCTTAGATCTCTTTTTGGCCCAGGCTTTTTTTCTTTGTTCTCTGGCGCCGGGCGGAGCAGGACTTTGGCTTTCTCTCCCTTTTCAATGCCGTTTCCATCCGTGGGGTGGAGCAGGGCTTTAGCCCTGCTGTCATCGCTCTGAGAGATTCCGGCTTCAGCCGCTGAGGTGCCCTTCTGTTGCGGCGCTCCGAAAGAGAGAAGCGCCAGAAAGACAGTGACCGCAAGAGGGGTCTTTGCTGATTGATTCCGCATCGGATGCCGTGATTATAAGGGATCGTGCGAACATTTAAATGCGCATCTCCGTCATCTCTTCGATCACGGCGATTCCGGCGATGTCGCGCGATGCCGCGCGATGCCGCGCGATTCCGGCGATTTTTAGTTACAATCGCCGCCATGCAGAGACGTGGCTTTCAATGGCGCTTGCGCTCTCGCACCGTGGAACTTGGTGAGCGCACGCTGGTGATGGGCATCTTGAACGTCACACCGGATTCATTTTCCGATGGCGGCAAATTTCTGGCTCGCGACCACGCCGTGGCCCACGCGGTCAAAATGTTGGACGATGGCGCTGACCTGCTGGACATTGGCGGGGAGTCTACTCGTCCAGGGACGCCGGTGGCGGAAAGCGGCATTCCCGCCGCCGAAGAGCTGCGCCGCATCATGCCTGTGATTGAAGACGTGCTGCGCGAACGGCCTGATGCCATTCTTTCCGTGGACACTTACAAAGCAGAAGTCGCACGCGCGGCGGTGAATGCCGGATGCGAGATTGTGAATGACGTGAGCGCCCTGCGCTGGGACGAGCAAATGGCGTCCACGGTAAAAGAATTGGATTGTGGCGTAATTCTGATGCATACGCGCGGGCGTCCGCAGGAGTGGCGCAACCTGGAGCCCTCAGCCGATATCGTCGCGGAAGTAAAAAATGACCTGCGCGACTATGCCAAGGCCGCATTGGCGCACGGAATCGCTGGAGACCACATCATGCTCGATGTTGGCATTGGCTTTGGCAAGAAGTTCGACCAAAACTATCCGCTGCTGGCCGGTCTGGACCAATTGCAGGACCTTGGTTTTCCGCTGTTGGTGGGAACTTCTAGAAAATCATTCATCGGGCGCACGCTGGCCGTTGACGGCAAAGACGCGCCGCCAGATCAACGCCTGTATGGTTCGCTCGCCGCCGCCACGGCTTCAGTCTTGAATGGCGCTCACGTAGTGCGAGTACATGACGTGAAGGCAGCCGTGGAAGCGGTAAAGATTGCTGATGAGATTTTGCGGTTTGCTAAATGAACAGCTTGAGCTTGCAAAACGGGATACTGCTAGAGCGGCTATGCGCGGCTTTGCCGTTCCAGCTCCTTGCATAGATAGATGATCTGCCCGGTGTGATGGTAAACGTGGGCTGCACAATGAAGAAAGGCGCTGAAGCGGTCGCCAATTTCTTCCATCCCCTTGGCTGAATACGCGGAGCCCCAATCGCTTTCTGACTGCTGCAACAACACCTTTTCTACAACGGCAATTGCCTCATCGAAGCGCTTCAGCAGTTCATCTTTCGGAATGCGTGATGTCTCGGCGAACTCCAACGGACGGTTACGCACATAGCCGGTCCCGCCCATCTCAGCGCCAAAGTAATTGTTGAGGTTGCCGGTCAGGTGCAGAATAAGATTACCGATGCTGTTTCCATAAGAATAGGGTTTGGTCCATATCTGCTCGTCTGTAAGCGGATCGACCAGCCCACGGATTGTCCTGGCTGAATTCTGGTAATTGCGGGTGAAATCCTGGATAAGAGTCTGGTTGAGTGTGGTCACGCCGCGATTCTAGCAAACTTCCCAGGCGCGCCGTTTAGGATAGAATTTTCTATTGGCTACCAATCCCCAACCCGCACAGAAGGGTCGTGTCTTTCTCATGGACTCGATGTCCTTCATCTTTCGCGCGTATCATGCCATGGCGCGGCAGCGGCCCATGTCCACCAAAAAGGGTGTGCCGACCGCGGCAACCTACGTTTTTGTAAACATGCTGCGCAAGCTGCGTGCGGACTTCAACCCGGAATATCTGGCTGCCGTGTTCGATGTGGCCGGCCCAACGTTCCGCGACGAACAGGCCAAAGCGGTTACCTCAGTCCGTAAATTCGATATCAAGACGCAGACTTTTAAAGACGTGGAATATCTCGGCTACAAGGCGCAGCGCAAAGAGATGCCGCATGACCTCGTCCAGCAGGTGCCTTATATCCGGCGAGCGCTGGAGGCTTACCGCATTCCCATTCTTGAGTCGCAAGGCTTTGAGGCTGACGATGTAATCGGCACGCTTGGCCGCAAAGCTGCCGCTGAGGGATACCAGGTGTTTGTTGTTTCCAGCGATAAGGACATGCTGCAACTGGTGAATGATAAAGTCTGCGTGCTGAACCCGCCCAAAGATAATTTGATCTGCGACGCCGCGAAAGTAGAGGAAATTCTCGGCGTGCATCCTGAGCAGGTGATTGATGTGATGGCGTTACGCGGTGACTCCATCGATAACATTCCCGGCGCGCCCGGCATCGGTGATAAGGGATCGGTCGAAATCATCAAGCGGTTTGGCACTCTGGAGAATGCGCTGGAGCAAGCGGAAAAAGTTGAGCGCAAGACCTACCGCGAGTCACTGCTCAACAATAAAGACACCATCCTGTGGAGCAAGCAGCTCGTCACCATTGACCAAAACGTGGACATCGATCTGGATCTTGACAAGATGATTGCCGGTGAACCAGACATGGACGCGCTGCGCTCGCTCTTCAGCGAGCTTGAGTTCACCACGTTGCTCAAAGAGCTGGTGCCGGTGATGGAGGTCCGCGAAACCGAATATCGCGAACTGACATCGCCAAAGGATTTGAAGGCGCTGGCCAAGGCAAAAGGCCCGCTGGCGATTGCTTTTGAATTCACCGCCGTGCCCAAAGTTGAAGAAGAAGAGCCCGAAGAAGGCGACCAGAAATCCGGCGATTTGCTTTTTGATGGGCCTCCATCGCCGGAAGCCAATGCTCGCGCGCCGCTCAAGCTGGCGCTCTCCGCCGAGCCGGGAAAGGCCTTCAGCATTGTTCTGAACGATGACGAAATTTCCGCGGAACTAAAGAAGCTGCTGAGCGATCCCAAAATCCCCAAAGCTGTTCACGACTACAAATCTGCGCTGCGCCAACTGGAAGCGCACGGCGTGGAGCTTGCTGGCGTTTGCGACGAGCCCATGTTGTATTCCTACATCATCAACCCCACGTATACGAACCACTCCCTGGCAGAAATTGCCGTGCGCAGCTTCAATCTCAAGCTCTCATTGGCCGTGCCGGAAGCCGCTGACGTTACGGGCCGTATTGCTCCGGTTTTGCGCAAAGAGGTGGAAGCCGCCGGGCAGATGCGCCTCTATGAACAGATCGACCTGCCATTGGTTCCGGTGCTGGTGCGGATGGAGCAGGCGGGCGTAAAGATCGACCGCCGGATGCTGGGCACGCTTTCCGTCGACCTGGAAAAGCAGTGCAACGCCAAAGCAAGTGAGATCCATGAGAAGGCCGGCGTTACGTTCAACATCAATTCGCCCAAGCAGCTTGGCGACGTGCTTTTCAACCAGCTCAACCTGCCCAAGCCGATTAAATACGGCAAGGGCAAAACAATTTCTACCGCGGTTGATGTCCTGGAAGAGCTTTCAGAGACGCATGAAGTGCCGCGCCTAGTACTGGATTATCGCCAGCTCTCCAAGCTGAAAAGCACATACGTTGACGCGCTGCCGGCGCTGATCGATCCGCAGACCGGGCGGGTTCACACCACGTTTAACCAGACCGGCACTACAACGGGGCGGCTGTCTTCTACGAACCCAAACCTGCAGAACATTCCTATCCGCACGGAGCTGGGCCGCGAGATCCGCGCGGCATTTATCGCTGAGCCGGGATACTCGTTGCTCTCAGCAGATTACTCGCAGATTGAATTGCGTCTGCTGGCGCACTTCTCTGAGGATCCGCTGCTGGTGGAGGCCTTCCGTAACGGCGATGACATTCATCGCCTAACTGCCTCGCAGGTCTTTGGCGTGCCGCCCATGCTCATCAATTCCGAACATCGCCGCCGCGCCAAAGCGGTGAACTTTGGAATCGTCTATGGACTCTCAGCCTTCGGCCTCTCGCAGCAATTGGGCATTGATCAACGCGAAGCCAAGAAGTTTATCGACGCCTACTTTGAGAAATATGCGG
>JASLFF010000083.1 GCA_030150795.1 Terriglobales bacterium
CTTGGCTTTTTTCTGAAGCTTATTTCCCGAGTCCTCTAACATGACACTTGTGCATCGATGTTCTCGACGCGCTTCGCTGGCAGCGTGTTTTTGTTTGTTAGCGCTGCTGCTTTCTGCATCTCTTCCCTGCCTCGCTCAGGCGTCGGCGCAGAAACCATTCTCTTCTCCTATCGACGTGATTGTGCCTTTGGCTCCCACGGCTTTTCAGGCCGATGGCAAAACGAACATGGCCTATGAACTGCACATCACGAACTTTTCCGGACAGAGCATTGCGCTCGCATCCATTGAAGTATTGAGCGACTTTGGCAGCACTCTCTCCCGGGTCGAGGCCTCTGATCTGGCCCCAAATGTGTACAGCCCGGGAAACCGCCAGGCCTCCGGCATGGACAAGTTGAATATTGGCGCAGGCCAGATGGCGGTGGTCTATATGTGGGTGACGCTGGGAAGTACATCCAAAGTTCCCTCTGCTCTTGAGCATAAGATCGCGGCAAAAGTTGGCAAGTATCCTGACGCCATCACGGTCCAGTGTGCGCATATTGCGGTGGACCGCGACGTTCCCGTAATCTCTGCGCCTCTGCGCGGCGACAACTGGCTGGCCGGCAATGGGCCGGCAAACAGGTCAGGGCACCGGCGGGCGCTCATCCCAATTGATGGCCATGCGCAGATTGCCCAACGCTTTGCCATTGACTGGGTACGCATGAACCCTGACGGCAATACCTTTACCGGAGATGAGAAAGACAACAAGAATTATCGCGCTTACGGCAGCGAAGCCCTAGCCGTAGCGGACGGAACAGTTACCGAAGTCAAAGACGGAATTCCGCAAAACATTCCGGGAGAAAATTCCAGGGCTGTGCCCATCACTCTGGAAACAATTGCCGGCAACCATGTAATTCTGGATATTGGCCACGGCCATTACGCCCTTTACGCTCACTTGCAGCCCGGCAGCCTCAAAGTAAAACTTGGCGACCATGTGAAGCGCGGGCAGGTGCTTGGGCTGGTGGGAAACTCAGGCAATTCAACTGAGCCGCACCTGCATTTCCACATGACTAACGGAAATTCTCCACTGGGATCAGAAGGCATTCCCTACGCGCTGGAGTCATTCGACGCTAAGACAAAACAAGACGCTCCTGTCACCAACCACAAGTTAGAAATACCGACAGAGGGTGAGATTGTAACGTTCGTGGAAAAATGGGTTTTTCTGTAATCCCGAACCCGCGCCTGGAAATTGTATTGCGGCTTTCGCATTCAAGCGCGAGTGAGGCCCCCTATGACTACATCGCTGCTTGAGAAGGGCGATTTTAAGAACGTAGGGGTTCCCTCCCTTTCGCAAAGAACGCTCAGGGTCGGGATTTCAGAAAACTACGCCGTGACCAGCGATCCTACCTTTTCACCCGTGACCACACGCTTTATGTTGCCGTGGACGTTCAGATTGAAAATCACGATAGGCAAGCTGTTTTCCTGGCAGAGCGAAATTGCGGTGGCATCCATCACACGCAGCCCGCGCTTGAGCACGTCAAGGTAGCTGATGGATTCAATCATCGTCGCGGTGCTTACCAGTTTTGGATCGGCGTCGTAAATGCCGTTCACCTTTGTGGCTTTCATGATTACGTCGGCTTTGATCTCCATGGCGCGGAGTGAGGCAGCCGTGTCAGTTGAAAAATAAGGATTGCCGGTGCCGCCGGCAAAAATCACCACGCGGCCCTTTTCCATGTGCCGCAACGCCCTGCGCCGGATGAATGGCTCCGCCACCTGGTTCATCTCCAGCGCCGACATTACCCGCGTATGCACGCCTTGTTTTTCCAGCGCGTCCTGCAAAGCCAGGGAGTTGATCACCGTAGCCAGCATGCCCATATGATCGGCGGAGACGCGGTCCATGTCTCGTGCTTGCTCGGCCACGCCGCGGAAGAAATTTCCGCCGCCTACAACCAGAGCTATCTCAACGCCGAGATCGTTGACGTCCTTGATCTCTGCGGCAATCGCGTGAATGCGGCTGGTTTCAACCCCAAAACCTTTGTCCCCGGCCAGGGCTTCACCGGAGAGCTTGAGCAGAATGCGTTTGTATGCAGGCATGCTGGATAAGTATAGAGCACTCAGCACTCAGCGGTCAGCATTCAGTCTTTCAACGGCCTCCGTACATGACACCAAAACCTTTGAAACACAGAGGAACAGAGGAAACAGAGGGCTTGGAATCCCGGATGAAAGAGATTTTGATAACAGAGTGCGCTGCCCTTGGAGACAGGGGTTTAACAATCCGTACTCATCTCCTCTGCTTCCTCCGTTCCTCTGTGTTTCAAAGGTGTTTGCCGGCACAGAAGGGCTGATGGCTGAGTGCTGATCGCTAATTGCCAGCCGCTTCTAGCGTAATCAGCACGATTTCCGGTCGTGTTCCCAGCCGCAACGGCGGTCCCCAGGTGCCGGTTCCGTAGGTTGTATAAACCTGAAGAGTTCCGAACCGCTGTAAACCATGATTGAACTTGTGCCAGACGCGCTTTGCAATCAGCGTCCAGGGAAAGAGCTGGCCGCCGTGGGTGTGGCCGGAGAGTTGTAAAGATATGCCTTCTTCGTCACTAATGGGCAAACGTACTGGAGCGTGCAGCAGCAGAACGCTGGCCCGCGTGCGATCAAGCCGCATGCCGCGCAGCATTGAGCGATAGCGGTCGGGATTGACCGCATCACCATAGTGGACGCCAATCAGCTGCAGCCCATCGACTTCAACTTTTTCATTGTTCAGAACACGGATACCCGCCCGCAGGAGCGGAGGCAGATATTCTGCATTGCGGTAGAACTCTTCATGATTGCCCGCGATGTAATAAACGCCCAGAGCTGCCGCTTTTGGCGACGAAACCAGGTCCGCCCACGGACGCGCCAGCTTTTCAAAGTCGGCGGCAACGCCATCATAAAGATCGCCTGTCACAAAGACGATGTCACTCTGAAGCGCCAGCAGCTTGTTCACCACGCGACGCACAAAGCGAAAATTGCGCACATGTCCCAGGTGAAGATCGCTGACCAGAGCAGCCGTCCGTCCGCGCCACTGCGGAGGCAGGTTGGGCAGCGCCACATTGATGCGGACGACGCGCGGCCACGCTGCATTCAGCAACGCATAAAAACCGCCGGCAAGAGCAACCGCGAAAGCCGAGTCGGCGATCCACTCCGGTCGCCAACCCAAACCGGCGGCAAGGCTGGCTCCGTAAATGATCCAACTGGCAACGGAGGCCAGCATCAAGAAGCTGGCGAATCCAAGCCATAGCGCGGAGATCAGGTAGAAAAAACGCGCCAGAGGCCGGTACGAGTACCAGCCGCGCAAAGACGCCGCCACAAAGCTCACGGACAGCAGCGCGAATGCCAGTTTGACACGCCAGGACGCTGCCAGACCTCCCCAGAAATGTGCAATGGTGGCATACACGAACCAGTGCGCCAGAAAAAGAATTGCCTGTACGATGCTGACAAAGACAACGAGCCGGGATCGCAACCTGTGTGAATCCTTTATGAAGAGAGAACCGCAAATTGAGTCTATAAGGTTAGACGGCCCAGCAGTGAGACACGATTCAACAACTCGCTATCGGGGGCGGTATCTGGTGCTTCGCCCAAAGTAACCTGTGGTTCCGGCTGTTTCAGAAGGTCTTTTTAGCGCATTCATGGGACAATGAGATTCGCCCTTTTTCCCGGTGATGGGCGGACCAGATGCTGCCCTCCGGCGGCCAGATCCGTCCAACCGAAATGTATGATGAGGGCAAGCCTGTGCTGACATGGAGTGCTGATTGAATCGTCTAAAAATCGTTATTCTGGCTGCCGGATTGATTTCACTGGTTGCGTGCGAGAGCAAGGACACGAAAAAATCGGCACAGCCGGTAACACAGGCATTGGCGCCAAGCATCCAGCAGAAGGAAGCCAAGCCCGTTTCTTTGTCGACGGAGCCACAGGAACCGCAGGCCGCACCCGCTCAAACTCCACAGCAGGAAAAACCAGATCCGGTGCCAGGAATGATTGCCGAAGCG
>JASLFF010000165.1 GCA_030150795.1 Terriglobales bacterium
TTCCCTGCACGCATGATTCATCGCCGCTGGATTGCCAGAGTTGGCGCGGCGCTATTTGCGCTGGCGCTGTTGTATCCGTTCACCGCACTGCTCGCCCGCATCGGGTCATGGCAGTGGGGCGCGGACGTGCGCGGCCCTGCCCTTGCATCTGTCCGCGTCTCGCTCCTGCTCACCAGTGTTGCGATGTTCATTATCGTCGCCGTGGGCACGCCGGTTGCAGCGTATATAGCGCGCTGCTCCACGCGCGAGCGCCTCTGGTGGCAGGCCATTTTGCTGGTGCCGATTTTGCTTCCGCCGCTAGCGCTCGGCATTTTGCTCACGCTGGCTTTTGGCCCATACGGTTCTCTTGGCGAAATGATTGAGCGTTTTGGTCTTCGCTTGACGAACACCGCTCCAGCTTTCATCCTGACGCAGATTTACGTTGGCATGGGCTATTACGTTCTCGGCGCGGTCGCTGCGTTCGATTCCGTCCCCGCAATCCTGCAAAAGCAGGCTGCTCTGCTGGGGCTTCCACCGGCAAAAGTTTTTTTGCGTGTCACGCTGCCGCTCTCGCGCCTGGGACTGGCCGTCGCGCTCAGCATCGCCTGGGTGCGCGCCATCGGAGAATTCGGCGCAGTTGTCGTCACCGCTTACTATCCTTCGGGCATGCCGGTGCAACTGTGGGTAAACCTGCAAAGCTTTGGACTGCCCGCCGTCATGCCGCTGCTCGTCGTTTTTCTGGCCGTGGCTCTGCCCCTGCCGTGGCTGGTGCATGTGCTGGCCCAGAGAAAACGCCATGCTTAAAGCTCACATCATCAAGAAGCGCCGCGACCTCCAAATTGATGTCGCGCTTGAACTGGAACCCGGCAGCGCACTCGGGTTATTTGGCGCGTCCGGCGCGGGCAAGAGCACGGTGCTGGCATGCATTGCCGGTATTGAAGAACCGGATGACGGCTTTGTACAGTTGAATGGCCTGCAACTTTTTCCGCCGCCGCTGCCGTTGCATCGCCGGCCGCTTGGCTATATGACGCAGGAACCCGGCCTCTTCCCTCACCTGACTGTGAGTGAAAACATTCACTTTGGAATTTCCAAAAGCCTGGCCGCTACCACGGAGCAACAGCAATGGATTGAGACTTTGCGTGACCGCCTGAAACTCGCTCCACTATGGCACGCGCCGGCATCATTGATCTCCGGCGGACAGGCACGCCGCGTGGCCCTGGCTCGGATGCTCGCCCGCAAGCCGCCGCTCATCCTGCTGGACGAACCTTTTGCCGGACTCGACCGTCAGCTTGTTCGTGAGTTGATTGATGATCTCATCTTCTGGGGCCGGCAGATCGGCTTCAGCATGATCGCCGTCGATCATCAGGCAGAAGTGCTCAAACGTTTATGCCCGCAACAAGCTATCGTGCTGGAGCAAGGTCGCATCGTGCAGAGCGGCATGTGGACTGAACTATACCGGTCGCCGGCGACACCACTGTTGGGATCGCTGCTGGCTCCGCTGTGAGAATAAATGACATCGTGGACCGCAGCCGCCCTCGGCTGCGTCCGTAAAGGAGTAAAAGCTATGCGCGCTGACCCGCGAAAGAAACTTTATCCGCTGCGCGACGCATGCAAAGTCCTGGGCGTAAGCTATCCGGCGCTCAAGCAGTGGATTTACAAAGGCAAGATCAAGACGGTAAAAACTCCGGGCGGGCATCATCGCATTCCAGAAAATGAAATCGACCGCTTGCTGCCCGCTCTCCCGCAGCGCGGCCCATTGCAAGCACGCAGAGAAAATTTCCGCGCCATCAGCGGGCGCAATCAGCTTGTGGGACGCATTGTTGAGTTGAAAATTGAAGGCCTGATGGCACAGGTAACGCTCTCTATTGCAGGCCAGCGCCTCACCTCTATCATTACAGCCGATGCGGTCCGTGAGATGCGCCTGGAAAAAGGTCAGATCGCTGCCGCCCTCATCAAATCAACTGAAGTCATGATTATGCGGTAGAAGTGAGGTCCATACGCCGATGAAAACCATAGTCGATATTGATAGTCCTGCAAGTCACCGCCTGGACGCAGCAAGCCGGACCTGGTTATCTGGAGATCAGTGGCGATGTTTCCCATCCGCAAGTTTTTTCGGAGCAAGAGTGGAAGGCGATGAAACACGTCACTGTGATTGCCACCAACACGCACGATAAGAAGGTCTCCACATTTTCTGGAGTTCCTTTGCTGGATATCCTTTAATCGGCAGGTGTGCCAACAGGAGACAGCCTGCGTGGCAGGCGCTGACACGCGTCATCATCACGGCTGGTGACGCCTATAAAGTTATATTCTCTTTGGCCGAACTGGATAACGGATTGGTGCGCGGCAGGTGATCGTAGCGGACAGCGAAGAGGGCAAGCCTTTGCCGTCCACAGCAGGGCCGTTACGTCCTTATTGTGCCAGAAGACAAATGTCCGGCTCGTTGGGTACGTATGGTCAAGATGGTCCGCGTGATAGCTAATCCTTGAGCAGCATTACTTCCGTCGACTTGATTATGGCTTTGACCTTGTCTCCTTTTTTCAAAGCCATCTCCTCTGCGCTGCGTCGGGTAATAACGCTTTCCACTTTGTTGCTTCTCACGCGCACGGTAACGTGG
>JASLFF010000167.1 GCA_030150795.1 Terriglobales bacterium
TTTGAAAGCCGGATTGCCCATTGAAACGCCTGCGCTCACGGTGAACCGTCTCTGCGGATCGGGCATGCAGTCGCTGGTGAATGCCGCACAGATGATCCAATTGGGTGACGCGAGCACAGTGCTAGCGGGTGGAATGGAATCTATGTCGCAGGCGCCGCATGTGATCCGCGGGCTGCGTTGGGGGTTGGGCCTGGGCGAAGGCAAGATGGAAGACTCGCTCATGGTGGCCCTGCTGGATACCTACTGCGGCCTCTACATGGCCAACACCGCCGAGCTTTACGCCGAGCAGCAGGGCATTACGCGCCAGCACATGGACGAATTCTCGCTCCAGTCGCAGCAAAAGGCAGGCGCGGCGCAGAAGGCCTGCCGTCTGGCGGAAGAGATTGTCCCCGTGGCGCTCAAGAATCGCAAAGGTGAACCCACAGGCGAGATGTTCGAGAAAGACGATCATCTGCGTCCAGAGACAACGATGGAAGGCCTAGCCAAACTCAAAGCCGCTTTCGGCAAAAATGGGACCGTTACGGCCGGCAACGCCAGCGGCATCGTGGATGGCGGCGCAGCCGTTGTGATGATGACGCTCGATCAGGCTGAAAAGCGTGGTTTGAAGCCCATGGGACGCATCGTTAGCTGGGGCATTGCCGGCGTCGATCCCAAGATCATGGGCAGCGGTCCGGTCCCTGCATCGCGCGCCGCGCTAAAGAAAGCTGGGCTAAAGCTGGATGAGATCGACCTGGTCGAAGTCAACGAGGCTTTTGCCGGTCAGTATCTCGCCGTCGAAAAAGAGCTTGGTCTCGATCGCAACAAAGTGAACGTCAACGGCGGCGCGATAGCGCTCGGTCATCCGCTTGGAGCTACAGGAACGCGGCTGGTGATTACGCTGCTGCACGAGTTGCGGCGTCGCAAAGCGCAGTACGGGCTGGCCACGGCCTGCATCGGCGGCGGCCAGGGCATCGCGATGATCGTGGAGAGCCTTTCCTGAAGTCTCGAGCGAAGCGAGAGATCCCTATCGCCGCGTCGATTTCTAGGATCTTCGTGACGGCATCGAGGTTTTAGTTGGCATAGGGTTCCCTCATCCGCAACCCCGGCGGATTCGGGATTTCAGAAAAAAGGTTTTGCAGTTCAGTAAATAAGTCTGTACTCAAAAAGGAATTATATGCACATAAAAAAAGTAGGTGTCCTCGGTTGCGGCCTCATGGGTTCAGGCATTGCCCAGGTCAGCGCTGTTGCCGGGTATGACGTGACCGTGCTGGAGCAGGAACAGAAGTTTCTGGATAAAGGCTTTGCCGGGATCGAAAAGTCGCTGGCCAAGTTTGCGGAAAAGCCGGAGAAGACCGGCATCACACCCGAGAAGGCCAAAGAATCCCGCGCGCGCATCAAGGGCGCCACGAGCCAGAAAGACCTTGCCGATTGCGACATCATCATTGAAGCGATCATTGAGAACGTCGACGTAAAGAATAAGACCTTCGCGGAACTCGATGCCATCGTGAAGAAAGACGCCATCTTCGCCAGCAATACTTCTTCCATTTCCATCACTGAAGTCGCCGCCGCCACCAAACGCGCCGATCGCTTCGTGGGCCTGCATTTTTTCAATCCCGTTCCGCTGATGAAGCTGGTGGAAGTGGTGCGCACCATCGCCACGGACAACGCCGCGTTTGAGACGGCCTATGAATTCGGCAAGAGCCTGGGCAAGGTCCCCGTCCGCACCAGCGACAAGACCGGTTTCATCGTGAACCGTCTACTGGTTCCATACATGCTTGATGCGATCCGCGCCTACGAAGAAGGCGTGGGCTCCATCCCTGACATTGACAACGCCATGAAGCTCGGATGCGGCTATCCCATGGGGCCATTCACGCTGCTGGATTTTGTGGGGCTCGACACTACATACTACATCACGCAAGTGATGTTTGACGAGTTCCGCGAGCGCCGCTTCGCTTCGCCGCCACTTTTGAAGCGATTGGTGATGGCCGGTTGGTATGGACGCAAGAGCGGGAAGGGCTTTTACGATTACGCGGATCCTAGCAACCCAGTGCCTTGTTTTTAATCCCGAAGCGAAGCGAGGGATCGCTATTGTGCCAAGCTGCCTACTTACTATGTTTACATTCTAGCAAGCCTTAGTGGAACTTTATATGTGGGGCTTACCGACAATTTGAAAAGGCGTATGGAGGAACACAGATTAGGGTTGGTGGATAGTTTTACGAAGAAATACAAAGTGAACCGTCTTATGTATTACGAAATTTACCGTCATGCCGATGCGGCTGATGCTAGAGAAAAGCAGATTAAGAGATATTGCCGTGAGAAGAAGATCGCTTTTTGTTTGCCCAGAGCAACCCGCACTGGGAAGACTTGAGCAAAGATATCAGTTGGAGAGCCAAAGAAATGTTGATGTGAATCCTCTGAGATTTTGTTGGAAGTAGGGTTCCCTCGCTTCGCTCGGGATATTTAGAAACATGGAAAATCTTAAACTCGAAAAGAAAAATGCAATCGCTTACGTCACTATCGACCGTCCCAAGGTGCTCAACGCCCTGAACATGGCGACTATGCAGGAACTGTGGCAGGTGTTCAGCGACCTAAAAGATGACAAGCAGATTCGCGTCGTCATCCTGACAGGCGCAGGCGAAAAAGCTTTTGTCGCCGGTGCGGACATTAACGAGCTGAACAAGAACAATCCCGTCGAGGCCAAGGCTTATACGCACAAGGGGCAGGCCACGCTTGATCTGATTGAAAATCTCGGCAAGCCGGTGATCGGTTGCATCAACGGCTT
>JASLFF010000172.1 GCA_030150795.1 Terriglobales bacterium
TGATCAAGCTCGATTCTCCTGGTCCTGTTTTTTTCGTTCAGGAACGAATCGGCGTCAAGAGACGTACCAGCGGAGGACGCACAACATGGGAACTGTATACATTCCCCTTCTATAAATTCCGCTCCATGGTGAATGATGCGGACCCCACGCCACATCAGGAGTATTTTGAAAAATTTCGTCTCGGCTCTGTCAATGGCAACCAATACAAGCCATTCAAGCTGAGCCGGGATTCACGTCTCACCCGAGTCGGCGCAATACTTCGACGGACCAGCCTGGATGAGTTGCCACAACTGTTGAACGTGCTCAAGGGGGAAATGAGCCTGGTGGGGCCACGCCCGGCCCTTCCTTATGAGGTCGCGTTGTACGACGAAGCCCATTTCGAGCGATTTCGGGCCAGCCCCGGCATTACAGGCTTGTGGCAGGCCACGGCACGCAGCCGTGTGGGCTTCGAAACGATGATCCAGATGGACATTGAGTATGCTCGCCGCGCGGGTTTTTGCTTTGACCTGAAAATCCTTCTGCTTACTGTTCCAGCGGTCCTTTCATGCCGTGGCGCGGAATAGCGCGCTACCCGCGCAGTTCCAAAACACTTTTCAAATTACTTGAACAAAAGAATGGAGAAACGCTGATGTTCAAAGTCGGACTGGTTGGTGTGGGCTATTGGGGGCCAAACCTGGCACGCGTACTTGCAAACAATGAAAAATGTGAATTTTTCGCTTGTTGCGATCTCGACCCCAGGAAGCTGAGCAAGATCACCCGGCAATATCCATCGGTAAAGGGATATTCCAATTTTGATGAATTACTGGAATCCGAGATCGATGCGGTATTCATTGCAACCAACATCGGTACCCATTACGACCTGGCGAAGCGTGCCCTGTTGTGCGGCAAGCACGTGTTCGTGGAAAAGCCGCTCGCAGACAGCAGCGAGAAGGCATCTGAGCTGACCAGGATTGGGCGATTCGCCAGACGAACTCTGATGACCGGCCACACTTTCATCTACAGCCCCCCGGTAATCAAAGTGAAGGAACTGATTGACAGCGGGACCGTGGGCGCCCTGCGTTACGTCAGTTTCTCGCGGGTAAATCTGGGTCTCTACCAAAAAGACGTGGATGTTGTCTGGGACCTTGCGGTTCATGACCTCTCAATTCTTCTCTACTGGCTCGGGGAAACTCCCGTACAGGCATGGTCGTTTGGCAGGGCTTGCGTTCACACGAAACGGGATGTGGCTTTCCTGTGGTACCGGTTTCCCTCCGGAGTGATCGCTTCCTGCGAGGTGAGTTGGCTGGCTCCACAAAAGATGCGCCGAACCTGTGTCATCGGCTCGGACAAGATGGTTGTTTACGACGATCTTGATCCGGGGGAAAAAGTCAAATTATTCGAACGCGGCGTCAACTTTGCCGCTCCGACCGACTTTGGTGAATTCCAGCTGACCTATCGCATGGGCGACGTCATCTCTCCCAACCTTGCCAATGTGGAGCCTCTCGCTGTGGAAATTGACCATTTCTTCAAGTGCGTGGAAACTGGCGCTCCTCCGATTACCAATGGCGAATTCGGCACCGAAGTCGTGCGGGCAATCGAAATTGCACTCGAAGGCGTCCAGGAAGAGATCTTGGCGGAAGCTAAGGTGGCGTGACGCAACATGACCGTTGAAATCCTTGTAAAGCCTTATTTTGCCCACGCCCAAGCACTGGTCGAAACAGAGGATGTGGGTCCGGGGACCAGGATCTGGGCCTTCGCTCATGTGATGCCGGGCGCCCGCATCGGCTCCGGATGCAATATCTGTGATCACGCGTTCATCGAAACAGGCGTTGTGCTGGGCAATAACGTCACCGTCAAGAACGGAGTGGCAATCTGGCAGGGAGTTACGGTTGAAGACAACGTATTTCTGGGACCGAACTGCGTCCTGACCAATGATCGCAATCCGCGTGCTTACATCAAAAAAGCCGGCGAGGTGCTGGAAGCTACATTGATTCGTACCAATGCCACGGTGGGTGCGAATGCAACGATTTTGTGCGGGGTCACGATCGGACGGTATGCTTTCATTGGCGCGGGAGCAGTCGTGCTCAAGACCGTTCCTAATTTCGCCCTCATGGTCGGCAATCCTGCGCGGCAGGTTGGTTGGATGTGCCGCTGTGCCAGACGCCTGCCTCTTCCAGCGCCGGTAAACCTGTATTCCTCGGCGACCTGCCCGCAATGTCGGGCACAGTTTGTTGCCACTTCCACCGGCTTAACCCTGATCGAAGCATGAATGTTTAAAGAGGGCGTCACTTATGTGCAATGCAGTCACTGTCCCTTTCCTTGATTTAAAGCCGCAATTCGAATCAATCCGCCAGGAGATCATGGATGCGCTTGATCGGGTTTTCGTTTCTGGGCAATTCGTCGGCGGCGAATGGGTGGAACGGTTCGAGGAGCAATTTGCCCGCTTCGTGGGAAGCAGATATGCGATTGGCGTTGGTTCTGGAACAGCTGCCTTGGAACTCGCTTTGAAGGCGGCGCAAATTGGCGCCGACGACGAGGTGGTTCTGCCCGCAAACTCCTTCTTTGCCACGGCGGAAGCGGTCAGCAACGTGGGCGCCCGGCCGGTATTCGCAGATGTGAATCCCACGACTTTCCATCTGGACCTCTCTTCAGCGGAGCGCCTGATAACGGCCAGGACGAGGGCAATTATCCCCGTCCATTTATATGGCTGGGCCATGGACCTGACGGCGCTCCAGGAATTGGCCGATCGGCACAGGCTCACAATCATTGAAGATGCTGCACAGGCGCACGGGACAGAACGGGATGGAATCCCTGTAGGCGGATCGGGCCGGCTCACGTGCTTTAGCTTTTATCCCGGCAAGAACCTCGGTGCGTATGGAGACGCAGGTATTGTCACCTGCAACGATAAAGTCCATGCTGAGCGGCTGCGATTACTGAGAGACCACGGCAGTCCGGAAAAGTACGTTCATGTCATTGTCGGGACGAACTCGCGTCTCGATGCGCTCCAGGCGGCTGTGCTTTCTGTGAAACTGCGTTACCTGCGCGAGTGGAACGCGCGCCGCGTTCAGCACGCGATGGCATATGCGGTAAAACTCCGCAACGCATACATCCAGGTTCCGGAAGTGCCATCCGGCAGAGAACACAATTTCCATCTTTTTGTGATCCGGGTGAAAAACAGGGATGCGTTGCGGCAGCACTTGCACGCGCGCGGCATCGGCAGTGGAATTCATTATCCTGAGCCTCTGCATCTGACTCCCGCTTATCGAGAATTGGGATATGCGATGCGAGGCAGCTTGCCTGTTTCAGAGGCGCTCGCGCGCGAAATATTGTCATTGCCAATGTATCCCGAACTCATTGAAAGTCAGACAGATCAAGTCACTCACGCAGTGTTGGAGTTTCTTGATCGGGTCGAAATGCAACTGGTGTCGGCACGGTCTGCTGCATAGTCCATCAAAAAGCAAAACTGACGAAGGCTGTTTCAACGCGGAAAACGTCTTCAACGCCTCTTTGACTCGCGAGTAATCCCCATATGTCAAAATCTTGGGCCCTCACCGCAACGACTCCATCTGCCTCTGCCACGGGAAGCGCTATGCTTCCCGCTCAGATCACACGACTGTTCCCTTCTGATCGATGCGTCCCGCAACTGATCTCTCACCAGGCAACAAAGAACCCCGGCCACATAGCCTTGGGCGATGGCTCCATGCGGCTGACGTATGGCGAACTGGACGATCGCACAAACCAGCTTTCCCATTACCTGAAAGAAGCAGGGGTCGCCGCCAACACAGTAGTGGCGGTGTGCGTGCGCCGGTCACCACTTGCTGCGCTCGCATCGCTTGCCGTGATGAAGGCGGGGGCTGCTTATCTTCCTATTGATCCAAACTACCCGCGTGAGCGGATCTGCTTTATTTTGACGGATTCCCGCGCCCCTATCGTGCTTTCAGACTCGACTGTGGCCGGCAACCTGCCCGAGGGTGACTGGCGGCTGCTCTTGCTGGACAGCGAAGATCTTGCTGGCAGAACTCCGGACGCTCTGGAAGCTACGAAGGTCTGTCCGGATTATTTGGCGTATGTGATCTATACTTCCGGATCAACCGGCACTCCCAAAGGAG
>JASLFF010000181.1 GCA_030150795.1 Terriglobales bacterium
GGTTAGGGGAGCGTTCCGTGTTTGCGCATGGGCGCGCCCCGTTTTCGACTTATAGAGGCAAGCTGTGGAGTAGAGCAATGAAAAAAAAGGCCCTGATTCCAACCGGCCTTTCTTTGCACTGTTTTTGCACTAAAGCCGCCAAATATGCGGATGAATTGTCTAACAGACCCTAACGTAAATTGCTGAAAAGTATAGAGTGGCGGTTGCAGTTGATACATTAAGAGTCAGTTGCTCTGCCAGTTGAGCTACGCGCCCTTGCTGTGGAATCAATCAGATGAGGGACATCACAGGAAGCAATATCAGTGTAACACAAGGGATTTTGCCGCAAGCCCCGCAAACCCCGCCGGCAGATCCATAGAGGCTTAAGGTTCCGTTCATGCAGATTCATGGAGGCTTAATGCTCCGTTCATCTGGCATTAAAGTGGAGGGCGTAGAAATATCTCAATCGCTTCATCAAGGCGAAAAATTCGAACCTGTCTTTTTCCCTTGAACTTCGAGAGCGGGCCCTTCTCCGGGCCCATTTTCATTTGTAATTGTTCAGCACGAAGAAGTTCGATCCATCAGAAGTATCGGTTGTCGGAAGTATTGATGACCGGAAGTTCGATTGCCGAAAATTCGGTTGTTAGACAATCAATTCGATTTCAGCCGACAAAAATCTGATCGTCTGCGAGCTTCATTGCGTCCTTGAGCAGCCCACGCTTCAGAGCCTTAAGAAAGGCCTTGTAATCCTTCTCCACCTGGTCGGCATAGGCGAGCGCATATTGCAGCAGCGCCTTCTCCGCTTTCCCCGGACGGCCCAGATAATCCGCCAGCAGCGCCGGATCTCCTGAGCGTGCGTGCCCTTTGGCCAAAAGCTCGGCGCAGACTTTGCCATATTCCATCAGGCGATTGCCTTTCAGCTCCTCCGGCTGCACGGAGCTTTTGTGGTCATTCATCTGGCGTACCAGGTAGTCGCGTCCCGCAATGGAGCACCAGCCCAGCAGCAAGTCAGAAAAAACTTGAAGCGCGCGCTGTCCGCGGACCACGCGCTCGCCCTGATGGTTTGGCGCGGAGCGGTCTTTATAGTATTGGGCATACGCAGACGGAGGTTCTTCCTTGATCTGCAGGAACAGTGGATCGTTTTCTCCGCCATGCCGGCCCAGCAGGAGCACAATGTAATCGCGTGTGCCCACGCTGCCCGTACCAACAACTTTGAATCCCACGTCAACCGGAGCGTAGCAGTCAAACAACATCTGCCGGTCCGCGGCCAGCGTCTTGCGGTAGTCCTTTAGAGCGCGCAGCACGGCTTTCGCTTCCGCACCCTTCACGTCCCAGATAGAGTCACGCCGGTAGATGAAGCTGCGTCCGCCACGGCGGTCTGCGCGCGTTAAGGTGCTCAAATTATCCAGAGGGCTGGCACGCTCCGCTTTTCTCAACGCGGATTGGATCACCGGATCACGCAGGTTCCGCAACGCGCGATGCCGGGCAACCACAATCGCGGGCATGGCGGCAAAACGCCTGATCCAGTCACAATATTCGCCGATGAAAACGTGTGTGGCATCCTTGCAGCGGGAATCCGTGTGGCCGGCGATACGGCCTGCCAGAATTATGCTGGTGGCCATCCGTTTTACGTCCCACTCCCAGGGGCCGCGCTGGGTTTCGTCAAAGTCGTTGATGTCGAGCGCAATATGCGCGTCAGGCGTGGCAAAGAAGCCGAAATTCTTAACGTGCGCATCCCCGCATAGCTGGACTTCAATTTTTGTGTGCTGGGTTTCGCCCAGATCGGCGGCCATGATCTCAACCGAGCCGCGGAAGAAAACGAACGGTGACTGGCTCATCAGCCTGAATTTGACCGGCAGCAGCTGGGCGATGCGGGTTTTTGCGCTTTGCCGCAGCACGTCCATAGGGTCGAATTTGCGTGGTGGCAACTCTCCCAGCGCAGAGCGGCCCAGATGCGCGCGCAGGGCAACGCCCGCTCTTCGATCTTGCTTGCTGCTCTTCATCAGGTTAACGGTAGAGAAGCAAGCCTAGAGATTACGCAGACGCAGGTCAAGGACGGAATGCGAGAATTGATTGACCTGTTAAATGACGCTATTCGCCGCCCGGAAACCATTTGGCGGGGCCGGTGGGTTCCAAGCGCGCCAGTTCCAGCAGGGCCATGCAGCGCGCATCTTCTTTACGCGCGGTTTCATGGAGCACTACCACTTCACGGGAGTCTTCTTGCTCAATCACACATCGCCACAAATTAGGCGCGCCGGCGCTCTGGGGAACGATTCGGGCCTGATAAGGTGACTGGACGATTCGCATTATTTCTCTCTCCTGGGCTGGGGGATGCGCTGCGGAGTACGCTGCGGCAGATGCTCTCGTTACCAACCTCTATTACACTCGCCCCAGGGTCTGCCAAATGTTAAAAACGTGTTAAAAAATTAACATAGCCTGTGGAAGATGTGGAAATGACCGCCTTAAGCCGGGCTGAGACCCTCATTTGGGCCGATTCTCGCACTTATTCAGCGTGAAACTTCCGCCTTTTGTGGCTCTTTTACCACATCTGTCTCTCGGCGGGCTCCGGAAGCACGGTGAATTTGCCAGATGTCCCGGGCATACTCGGCAATCGTGCGGTCGCTGGAAAAGAAGCCAGTCCGGGCCACATTCAAGATCGATTTGGCTGTCCACAAGTCGGGTTCGCGATAGTCATTTTCCGCCCGACGGCTCGCCTCAATGTAAGAGGACAGATCGGCCAAATGGAAGTAGCGATCGCCACGGTCAAGAAGCTCGTCCACGATCCAGCGAAAAAGGCCTGGCTCGTCGGGGCAAAGCCGATTTGAGCCCAGGCAATCCACCACGCGCCGGACCCTAGGGTCATTGTTATAGATTTCGCGCGGATTGTAGCCCCGCGATTCCTGGTACCAACTCACGTCTTCACGCGTGAGGCCAAAGGTATAAATATTTGCCTCGCCCACGGCTTCCATAATCTCGATGTTTGCGCCATCAAGCGTACCCAAAGTCAGCGCGCCGTTCATGGCAAGCTTCATGTTGCCGGTTCCGGATGCCTCCATGCCTGCCGTAGAGATCTGCTGGCTCAGGTCGGCAGCCGGCATAATGATTTCCGCCAGAGACACGCGATAGTCCGGGACAAATACCACCTTGATGCGATCTTTTATCCGTGGGTCTGAGTTCACCACCTGCGCCACGTTATTGATGAGCTTGATGATCTGCTTTGCGGCCCAGTATCCCGGAGCAGCTTTGCCGGCAAAAATATAACTGCGCTGCATCTGCGGCTCCACGCCATCTTCCACCACGCTCAGGTATTCGTGGATCACGCGCATCACATTCAAGAGTTGGCGCTTGTACTCGTGAATGCGCTTTACGTGAACGTCAAACATTGATTGCGGATCTATGGCCACGGCAGTAGTGTTAAAGACTTCTCGCGCTAGTTTCTCTTTGTTGCGACGCTTGATCTCGCGGAATTCCTGCCGGAAAGCCGGATCACCGGCCCCTTTTTCGATGGCGCGCACGCGGTCCAGGTCAGTAATCCATTCTTCGCCTACGGTGCGGGTAAGCAGCGCGGAAAGGCCGGGATTGGCCTTCAATATCCAGCGCCGCGGGGCGACTCCATTGGTCTTGTTGCTAAAGCGCTCCGGCCAGAGCTGAGCAAAATCCGGCACCAGCGCGCTCTTGATGAGCTCAGAATGCAAATGCGAAACGCCATTGATTGCATGGCTGCCCACAATGGCCAGGTTGGCCATGCGCACCTGCTTTTCCGGGCCTTCTTCAATGATCGACATGCGGCGCTGCCGGTCAATATCTCCCGGCCAGCTACGCGCCACTGTGCGCAG
>JASLFF010000194.1 GCA_030150795.1 Terriglobales bacterium
GTCGGCAAAGCCAATGGCCCCAAAGGCGATGGTGGAAAAGATCACTAACCATATATATGTGTTGGAAAGGTCTGCCCAGAGGAGCGTGGGGACAATAATGGCGATCGTAATCAGCACACCGCCCATGGTGGGCGTACCGGCTTTCTTCTGGTGGCCCTTGGGACCTTCTTCACGGATGTACTGGCCAATCTGGAAATCGCGCAGTTGGCGGATGATGGCCGGGCCAATAATCATGCCCATAAACAGCGCGGTGAGGCTGGCGAAGGCCGTCCGGAACGTGACGTAACGGAAAATACGGAAAGGAGGAAAGTGCGCAAAGAGCCGTTGATAAAGGAGCCAGTAAAGCAATAGTCCTCCGGACAGTATTCAGTTCTTAGTACTTAGTATTTAGCATGAACAGCCGCCTGCCTAGTAAGACCAGAGATTCTCCGTCTGTCCAATTATTTTTCTCGACGTTTTCACGATGTTCCGGCCGCTCTGGATCGTGTCTCGATTTGTTCTTCAACACTGTTCAAGAACGATGTGAGCATTTTGCGCACTTCTATCAGGGCAGCTGAAGCACTTGCGAATTCTTCGGCCGCCATAAACCCGAGATCGCGAGAGAGCAGGAGATGATAGTCAAGCTCGCTGGCCGAACCCAGTGCGATTCTCACAAACCTGGCCAATTCGGTGCTGGTGCGGCGCCCGCAGCCTTCCGCCAACTTGGCCCCAATCGACACCGCAGCCCGCCGCATCTGGCCCGTGATTCCATAGATCTCTTCTCGTGGAAATCGTTGCGAGACTCGATATAACTCTAGCGTCAAATCATGGGCCTTTTTCCAAACCTGCAAGTCCCGATAATTTCTCATCGTGCCTCCGAGAGCAGCCTTATCCTAAAATACTAAATACCAAAAACTAAATACTGCCCTCCTGCAACACGTCCAAGGCGCGCTCCAGCTTTACGCCGCGTGACGCTTTCAGCAGCACCGCATCGCCCGGGCGAAGATTGCGCGCCAGCCACTCTCCCGCCTGCTCCGGCGTTTCCACAAACTGGGCCTGCGTGCCGGAACCGCAAGCAGCCTCCGCCACAGCGCGGGCCATTCCCCGGACGCCAATCACCATGTCGATTTTCTTTTCTGCGGCGTGCTTGCCGCATTCGCGGTGCAGCGCCTCAGCCGTCGGCCCAAGCTCCAGCATCTCGCCCACCACCAGTATCCGGCGCTCGGCTTTCATGCTGGCGAGCGTGTCGATCATCGCCTGCAGTGCGCGGGGATTGGAGTTATAGGAGTCATTAATAATGGTGGCTCCGTGAAGATTCTGCACCTGGCCGCGTTTGTCAGGCGGAGCAACACTGGAAAGCGCTGCCGCCGCCTGTGAGGGCGAAATCCCGCGCTCCATGGCCGCCGCCGCCGCTGCCAGCGCGTTATAAATATTGTGTTCGCCGACGAGCGGAAACGTTACCGGCTCACCCACGCTTCCCACGACCAGCTCAAACGTTGAGCCTTCTGCGCCGTTTAGCTTGATTTTTTGCGCGCTTACGTCCGCTGAGCGCTTGATCCCAAACCTAACGACCTTGCCTTTAAAGCCGCGCCCAAACTGGCAGACATAATCGTCGTCGGCATTTAACACAGCTACCCCGCCGGGATGCAGCGTTTCAATGATTTCATATTTTGCGCAGGCTATTTCCGCCAGCGATCCAAAAAATTCCAGATGAACCGGAGCCACTGTGGTTACAACAGCCAGGTCATGTTGGGCCAGCTCGCCCAGTGCGCGAATCTCTCCGGCATGGTTCATGCCCATTTCGACTACAGCCAGATCGTGTTCGGTTTCCAGCTTCAGCAGCTGCAATGGCAGTCCAATATGGTTGTTCAGGTTGCCGGAGCTTTTCAACACGCGGAAGCGTGTGGAGAGAATATGAGCCAGAATTTCCTTGGTTGTGGTTTTGCCCGCAGATCCCGTTACGGCCAACAGCGGTTTGCCCCAAAGCCTGCGTGCGGCTGCGCCCAGCAGTTGCAGCGCCTTCAGCGAATCTTCTACCTGCAAGAGCCGCTGCGGATCGCCGGCAATCTTCTTCCCTGCTTCAACAATCGCGCCCACTGCGCCTTTTTCCAGCGCGGCCTGCACGTAGTTATGCCCGTCAAAACGCTCGCCCGCGATGGCAATAAACAAGTCGCCGGGATTGAGCGTGCGCGAATCAATGGAATACCCCATGGCGACCGCTTCCTGGTCACACTCGCCTTTGGAGCCCACAAACTCAGCGATTCGCCATAACGGCAGTTTCATTTCTTTCCTCCGCAAGCGTAACTCATCTGTTGTAATGCTTCCCGGGCCACCTGCACATCATCAAAAGGGAATGTACCTTCGCGCGTGATCTGAGTTTTCTCATGACCCTTGCCGGCAATCAAAACCACGTCGCCGGGCATGGCCTCAATCAAGGCCAGCCGGATGGCTTTTTTGCGCTCGGGCTCAACTTCATATCGCGTGCCGGTCTGTCTAAGTCCGGGCAGCGCGTCGTCGATAATCTGCAGCGGATCTTCACTGCGCGGATTGTCAGAAGTAAGGACAACGAAGTCACTTCCCTTGCCTGCCGCTTCAGCCATCAGCGGACGCTTGGTTCGATCACGATCACCACCGCAGCCGAATAGGGTAATCACACGGCCCAGGCCCAGGCCTCGACGAGCAAAATCGCGGGCAATGGACGTGAGGTTGCGCAGCGCGTCATCGGTATGGGCATAGTCCACCACCACCGTGAAAGGCTGACCGCAATCTACTTTTTCAAATCGTCCCGGCACCTGCTTGAACTGTGCGATGGCTTCTGCAATTTGCTGAAGCGAACATCCGCAGGCAAACGTGGCAGCCGCGGCGGCCAGGATGTTGTAAACATTAATGCCTCCGATCAGCGCTGTCTCAATCTTTATGTTGCCTGAAGGCGTAACCAGATCAAACCTGGTGCCGTCCTGCTGCAGGTTGGTATTGGTTGCTTTGAAGTCGCCATTCTGGATTCCATAGAGGATCACCTCCTGGTTGAGCGTCTTGCGGCTTTGTCCCAGGCTTCGGCCATATTCGTCATCGGCGTTGATCACAGCGGCGCGTGGCGGACGCGTTCCGCAGCCCAGAAACAAAATGCTCTTGGCTTCAAAGTAGCTGTCCATGCTCTTGTGGTAATCCAGATGGTCGCGTGTGAGGTTGGTAAAGACCGCAACTTCATACGGCACACCCCAGACTCTTTCCTGCGCCAGCGCGTGCGACGAAACTTCCATCACAGCGTGCGTCGCGCCGGCGGCAAATGCTTCAGCAAAAACCTGGTTTAACTCCAGCGCTTCCGGCGTGGTATGCGGCGATGGCAAAACTCTGTAAGGCGCGGCCCCTGGTTGCGCCGCTTTCACTGGAATGTGGTATTCGATCGTTCCAATCAGCGCGGATGGCCGCGCGCAATGCCTGAGAATTGATTCGCACAAAAAGCTTGTCGTGGTCTTGCCATTGGTGCCGGTAATACCGATGACCTTGAGCTTGTCTGCGGGATGGCCATAGAAGTTGGCGCTCATATGGGACAGGGCACGCCGTCCGTTGGGAATCACTGCCCAAGGCACGTGCTGGCGCCGGTGCTCCGACTTTGAGTCCGTAACCACCGCGACAGCGCCATTCTTCAACGCGCTATCAATATGGCGGTTGCCATCACTCGTCTCACCACGCATGGCCACGAACACGTACCCCGGCTGCACGCGGCGCGAGTTGTAGTCCAGGCCTGAGATTTCCGGATCGCCACCGCTGTGCGAGACGCCCAGCCCCCACAACAGTTGAGAGAAGTTCATTGAGCTAGATTATAAGCATTTTTTTCCGAGTCCCGAACGTAGTGAGGGATCCCTATAGAGCCATAATTTATCAGAAATGCCACGCTATAATCTCCCAGGAGAACTAAGGATTTCGTAACGACAGGGGTCCCTCCCCTTCGGCAAGCTCAGGGTCGAGATGTAAAACAGAAGGCAGCGCTTTTAGCCTTCTGCACGCCTCGGCCAACTCGGCATCCGTCTTGGCGAAGCAGAGGCGCACCAGGTTTTCACCGCCATTTCCGTGATAAAACGCGGAGCCCGCAACCGTCGCTACGCCTGTCTGCTGAAGCAGATACATTGCTTTGTCGCGGCTGGTCCTACCCGGAAGAATCGACGCATCGGCCAGCACGTAATACGCGCCCTTGGGCACGGAAGGCGTGAGTCCAATTTCTTTGAGGACATCGCACAGCATATCGCGCTTTTGTACGTACTCCTTGCCAATCTCGGCATAGAAGCTTTCCGGCAACTGCCGGATACCTTCAGCCACGCCGATCTGCAACGGCGCCGGCGCACACACATATATAAGGTCGTGAAAGTATGCGATGCCCTGGGCCCAGCGGCGGTCGCAAATCGTGTATCCGATGCGCCAGCCGGTGATGCTGAAGGTCTTGGAATAGCCTGACATAGTGATTGTGCGTTCGCGCATTCCCGGCAGCGTGGCCATGCTGATGTGCCGGCCTTCAAAGACGAAGTATTCGTAAATCTCGTCGGTAAAGACGAACAGGTCATGCCGCTTGGCGAAGTTGGCAATCCATTCCAACTCTTCCCGCGTAAAAACCTTGCCGGAAGGGTTGGCCGGCGAGTTCAGCACAATGGCGCGCGTACGCAACGTGACTGTGCGCTCCAGATCTTCTCGGTTGAAAGTCCAATCCGGCGCGCGCAACGTTACGTAAAGTGGGACGGCCTCGGCTGCGACAAGCGTATTCAGGTGGTAGCCATAATAAGGTTCAAAGAGGATGACTTCGTCGCCTGGATTCAATAGCGCCAGGCACGCGGCATAGAACGCGCCGGTAGCGCCTGAGTTGACGATGACTTCCGTCTCCGCGTCGCAAGCAACACCGTTGAAGCGCTGCATCTTTTCCGCGATGGCCTGCCGAATTGGCGTCAGCCCTTCCGCGCGCGTGTAACTGTTGATGCCCTGATCCATCGCCTGCTTTGCGCCTTCG